>JAOUPN010000248.1 GCA_029879905.1 Nitrospira sp.
GGAACAGGGGACTCCCATGCCGATTACTGGTGAGGATGGCTGTCGTGCTGTTGAAATTGCGGATGCCTGCTATCGTTCGGCCGAAGCAGGCGGCGCCTCTGTACTCGTCGAACGTCGTTTATGATGCGTCTTTCGCCGCACTGTTTCGAGTTTCGGGTTTCTTGTCTCGAGACTTGTGCAGAGAACAAGATATTCTCGAAACGCGCAACTCGAAACCCGGAACTTGTGAGCGGGATGAGAACGACGCTCGCAGTATTTTGTGATTTCGCTAGTCCGCCACAATGTGGGTGTCGGTTTCCTCGACTCCATCAATGGTGTGAACCTTGCTGATGACGACATCAGACAGGGCGCGTTCGTCTTGCACGCCGATAAACACAAAAATATCCGGTCTGCCGAAGCAGGCATGAGCCTGCTCGACTCCTGGGATTTTCTTGAGTGCCTCGACGATATCGTTGGCTTTCCCCGTTTTGACTTTAATGAGAATGTAAGCCTTGGTCGCCATCGTAGTATCCCTCCAATAAGTGTGTGCGTCTGACTGGTTGTGTACTTCCTCTCTGAATGGGCGTTGCAGTATGTCTCGAGTTACGGGTTCCGAGTTTCAGAATGAATACCAAACCCGAAACCCGAAACTCGTAACCTTCGACACTTACCGGGTTGCTGCCCCCGGCATGGTGTTTCGATGAAATGCGAAGACTTCATGAAAGTTTTGTCCGGTCGAGGCAAATGCTTGCTCGCCCTCCGTCACCAGCCGCATAAACTGCCTGAAGTCGTCCACCGATAGGTTGACTGATCGGAGTCCTGCCTCCAGCCGATGAAGCTCTTCCGGCCTCGCGGCTTGTGCGGAATGGGCGAGTGCTTCCAAGACGTCCGATGTCCATCCGCTTGACCGAAACCGGGCCAATGCGCCTGTCGCATCATGATGGCCTCGCTGTTCCATCGCACGGTAGAGAAATTCCCTCACAGCAGGGTTCTCTCCCGCTGTGAACAACGATTGAAGCTGGATGACGGATTGGATAATGCGATCGGCTGCTCTGGTCCCCTCGGGTGGGAGTACCTGCGCCTGCTCCAGGGTGGCAAGGACGGTCATTGCCGCGCCAACGTGAGGTGAGGAGGTCGTTCCCCGTTGCTGTGCCACAATCGGAGGGGCAAGGGGTGTCGCAGACGAACAGGGAGCCCCCACAGTATTGAGAGAAGAGAACAGGATGACTCCCACGATCAGGATAATAGGTGAACGTCTCCAACGCGTCATTCGCGGTAGACTCGAAATGAAGTCGGCTTTGGGCTCGAACCCTCGACGGGCATAGCGCGGATTATACTCTGTTCGAAGTAGGGGCGCCAGTGAGGGGGGCCAATTGCCTTCCCTTGAAACTGTTTGGAAAGATATCTATAATCGTACCGGCTCACGAGCGCAGAAAGGCTGATTGTTTCATGCTCGCCAAGGTCACGAGTGCGGCGCTCGTAGGACTTGATGCCCACCTTGTGGATGTCGAAGTCGATATTGCGGGCGGACTTCCGCAGTTTTCCGTCGTCGGTTTGCCCGACGCGACGGTCAAAGAAAGTCGAGATCGGGTTCGTTCCGCGTTAAAAAACTCCGGCTTCCATTTTCCCGCCAAACGTATCACCGTCAACCTTGCACCAGCCGGCATCAAGAAAGAAGGATCCGGGCTTGATCTGGCGATAGCGATCGGCATTTTGGTCGCGGAAGAGGTGATCCCGCACGACATGCTGCGACGGCGTGTCTTGATCGGAGAACTGTCGCTTGACGGACGGGTCAAGCCGATTTCCGGTGCGTTGTCGTTCGGGCTTGCCTGCCGCAAAGGCTATGAACTGCTGCTTCCTGCAGACAACGGTCCTGAGGCGGCGTTGGTCGAAGGCGTGAGCGCATATCCGATCCATACGTTGGCGCAGGCCGTTGAGTTTCTGGCCGGAAGGCAAGTCATTGTTCCGAGTGTGTCCGATCACGGGGTGTTGGAGTCGATCAAGCTTGTGGATGAGGAAGACTTCAGCGACGTGCGTGGCCAAGACCATGCGAAACGAGCGCTTGAAGTGGCGGCGGCAGGCGGGCACAATGTGTTGATGGTAGGGCCTCCTGGTTCCGGCAAGACGATGCTGGCGCGCCGGCTTCCGTCGATTCTCCCTCTGCTGGGTTTGGATGAGGCGATTGAAACCACCTGTGTGCATAGTGTGGCCGGACAACTGGCGTCGGATCGGCCTCTGTTGACCGTTCGACCGTTTCGCGCTCCTCATCATAGTATTTCCGATGCCGGGCTGGTCGGCGGCGGGACGGTACCAAAACCTGGAGAAGTCTCGCTTGCGCATAACGGTGTGTTGTTTCTTGATGAGTCGCCGGAATTCAAGCGAGGGGTGTTGGAAGGGTTGCGTCAGCCGCTGGAAGACGGGCATGTGACATTGACGAGAGCCAGCGGATCATTCCGCTACCCTGCGAGATTTATGCTGATTGCTGCGATGAATCCCTGTCCCTGCGGGTACTATGGGGATCGAACCAGGCCCTGTGTGTGTTCAGTCATGCAAATTCGTCGGTATCGTGCGAAGCTCTCGGGTCCGCTGCTGGACCGTTTGGACATCCATCTGGATGTGCCGCCTGTTCCGGTTCGTGAACTGCGCGCGGAGTTGCCTTCGGCAGAGACGTCGGAGACAATCAGGTCTCGTGTCATGGCAGCACGTGACCGACAGCGTCGGCGGTATCGTAGTGAAGGCACGCATACGAATTCCCAGTTGAAGCCGCGCCAGCTGAAACGGTATTGTGGGTTGGATCAGCCGGCGCAAGATCTGTTGGAGCAGGCCATGATGCGATTACGATTGTCGGCGCGGGCCCATGGGCGTATTCTTCGTGTGGCTCGCACCATTGCTGATCTGGCTGAGTCTGATAAAATCGACGTCATGCATGTGGCAGAGGCGGTCCAGTACCGCTCATTTGACCGTAACCCGGAGGCATGAGGAGGCCCGTGTTTCCAACCGTACGAGTATTTCTCTGGTGGTTTATTGTGGGAGCCACGATGTCACTGGCCGTGATCTTGGTCCAAGGCGGGCTTCGTGAGGTGATGGAAGCGCAAGGCTCAGTCTGGGATCTGAAGCTCGTCGAGTTGTTGACGACGATCATGGGCGGAGGGCTGTTAGGTGGCTGTATTGCGTTGATTCTCGACCGCATCAAAAAAGCGTAACAAGGGGAAAGGCTAAGGTTGAGGTTAAGGTCAAGGATCATGGGGAAGGCTGAGGCTGAGGTGTAGGCTACGGTTACAGCGCGACTGAATTGCTGTCTCGGGTGTTTCCTTAGCCTAAACCTCAGCCTCAGCCTTCCCCATGATCCTCAACTGTAACCTTCTGAAGGACTATGGATATTGAAATCGGCTCCAATCTCTATCGCAATTCCGACGGCACGATCGAAATCGAAGGTGTCCCCCAAATTCAAGTAACCCGGCATCCCTCCACGGGCGCACTGTTGGTGAACTTTGCGTTGTTTGATGCAGAGGGCCGGATGCTGGCCAAGTTGGTGGACAGCACGTTGACGTTCAATGATCGGCACGCATACGGTGTGAAGAAAACGGCCCACAGTCTGGCATTGACGGAAGCGGCATCCGGGAAGGTGTTGCTCCAGCTCGACATGAAAACCCCGGACGTCGTGTCATTTTCACGGGGAGAGTTTTGCACGATGAAGGGACGTATCCTCGAAGTGTCGGCAAGCGAATGGAAGATCGCCAAGCAGACCAAGAGCGGCCAGACCATCGACACAAAAGGCGGCGCCGTGTCGATCGGGTAATCGTGTCATAGGCATGAGCGGCATCAATCAGTAGACCGAGTGGGTAGAGAGACGTATCTGCGGAGTATCCTGCCTCTGTTTCCCATCACTCATCATTCGCTGTTTTCTTGAGCAGCCGTAAGCGGGGTAATCCGTTCTGATACGCCAGATCGGCTGTTTTGGCCGGAGTAACTGTCGTCGGTTCTTGACGTGGCGGTTTTAGCCGGTCGTCGCAGGATTCCGGAATGACGTTACTGCCAAGGCAATGATCGTTAAAGAGCGGTCTATCGGAGAAGGAGCTGATTGAGTCGGCAGAAGCGATGCGGTAGAAATCTTGAAAGCAGATGGGACTTGCCCGTAGACTGACAGCTCGTAGCATGCGCTGGTCCTGATGCGCCGGAACAGTTTCGATCGGAGGGGCTTATGGAAGACCAATATCTGAGTCGTGATCCGGACATTATGAGCGGTGCCTTGTGCTTCAGGGGAACCCGAGTGCCGGTTCAATCACTGTTTGATTACCTGGAAGGGAGTTCGTCGTTGGAGGATTTTCTCGAGGACTTCCCCTCCGTTTCCCGTGAAGTGGCCATCGCTGTGCTTGAAGTGGCCAAGGAGCGTCTCTTCGCTCATGCGCCTGCTGCTTGACGAATCAGTGCCGCGTCGTCTTCGCCAGGCTCTGCCCACCCATACTGTAAAGACTGTAGTGGAAATGGAGTGGGGTGGAATGAAGAACGGTGCACTGTTGGCACGAGCTGCTGAAGAGTTCGATGTCTTCATCACGGTCGATCAGAACCTTCCGTACCAACAGAATCATGCAACTCTCCCTCTTGCCGTAATCGTGCTTCTGGCGTCGTCCACTAAACTGCAGGCTCTTCTTCCTCTTGTGCCTCGCTTGGAGGCGGCTCTTATATCGCTGCAGCCAAGGTCACTTGTTCAGAAAAAATCATGACAATTTGAAATAGCGTGTAGCGCGTTGGAGTTTGGCTCTTGAACCGTGCATGGTGAGAGCCTGTTTGGCGTCAGGCCTTGTCACTCATCATTGGCCGTTTTCTTGAGCAGCCGTAAGCGGGGTGATCCTGCTTGGTTCGCCGGACCGGCTTCTTTTATCGAGGGAGTTTGATCGCCTGCCTTCGGTTCTTGGCGAGGCGTGTCCGGCTGATCAAAGATCAACCGCGCGCCGGGTTTGAAGGTGAGGTAGAACCACATCCATTCCGAGATCACGCGAATGCGGTTCCGGAATCCGATGAGAAAGAAGATATGTGCGAAGCACCAGATAAACCACGCCAGGATGCCGGACATGTGGAGGGGACCGAATTGGGCGACAGCTTGGGCGCGGCCGATCGTCGCCAGAATCCCGCGGTTCTTATACAGAAACGGGCGTCGTTGTTCCGGAGACTGAGCCTGGTTGATCAGTGTTGCGACATAGCGCCCCTGCTGCATGGCGACAGGAGCCAACCCAGGCAGTGCCGTTCCGTTACCGTCGGGACAATGGGCCGCATCACCGATGACGAAGATCCAGGGATCATCTGGAATCGTCAGATCGGGTCCGACTTTGACCCGGCCTGAGGGATCTTGCGGGACCGAGAGCGTTCTCAGAAGAGGCGAGGCTCTGTTGCCTGCCGCCCAGATGACATTCGTCGAGGGAACCCATTCACTCCCGATCATGACCCCATCGGCGCGGACATCGCTCACCAGGCTGTT
>JAOUPN010000249.1 GCA_029879905.1 Nitrospira sp.
TCCGGTCTCCTGGTCCGGATCAATAAGGGCCAACAGATGCCCGCCCTTGTCGACATAGTCTCGAATGAGACCCTGCTCTTCTTGGGTCACGATTCGGCGCGGCCCTGCCAGTACCAGCACACTGGTTCCGTCCGGGACGGCAGGTTCGAGGAGGAGCGAGATGACATCCACCTCGTAGCCTTGCTTGACCAAGGCTTCCTTGGCGACGGAGAGGCCGTTACGCTCTTTATCCTCCAGGCTGCGTTCACTGTGCCCTTCGACGAAGACGATGCGTTTTTTGGTGTCCTTGGAGATACGGAGGATCGCCCCGGTCAGTTCCACTTCCGACGGCGATGTGACGCGAATCGTTTGTCCGTTGCTTTCAAAGACGGCGGTATCGGTTCTGAAAATCCCAAAGTCTTGGGCGATCTTGGGGTCTTTTTCCGGGTCGACGAATTCGACGGCCAGTTTCGGAGAGGCCTGCCGATAGCTCTCCAGCCGTTCCTTGAACGTTTGGTAGCCGGGGTCCTTTTCTCTGGTGAACACGGTAATTTTGACATCATGCTTGAGTGTGCGCAGCACGCGGTAGGTTTGCGGCGCCAGCGTGAAGTTCTGATTCTCGGAAAAGTCCCAACGGACCGAATGCCTGACGGCCAAGAAGTTCACAATAGCGAGAATGGCCACCAAGAGCACCACGGTCAGGATGCTGTGCAGGCCCATTTTGGTTGAACGCCGCCCTGAGAAGGCTTTGACGGCCTCGAAATGCAGGGAGAAAAACATCATGAGGCAGCTGAGGGCGAGCAGCTCCGCGATCGTCACGGGCCAGATCAAATCGGGCCGCAAGCTGTAGCCGATCCCACCGCCGATGGCGAGGACGATACCGATCACACCGAGTGGGAGGGATTTCCAGTTCATTTCCAGCGTGTCGACTCCACGACTCGATGGGTCAAAAAGAGCATGAGCGCCAGGCCGCTTCCGAAATAGACGAGGTCGCTGGTGTCGATCAGTCCACGGACCAAGTGCTCGTAGTGCGACATGAACGAGATATAGGTAATGATCTGGCCTGCGGGCGTATCGCCCAGCAGCGCGCCCAACCCTGAGATCAGCCAGAACGTCAGCAGGGTGCCGAATCCGACAAAGGCCGCGACGATCTGATTTTCCGTGATCGCCGAGGCAAAGAGTCCGACGGACAGGAAAAACGCGCCCAACAGCGCCATGCCCAGGTATCCGGTCAGGATGGGATTCCAGTCGAAGTCGCTGAAGAGCATGAGAATAGTCGGGACCAAGCCTGTGACTCCCAGTAATCCCAAATAGATCAGCAGCGCACTGATGAACTTACCCGCAACGATCTCGTGGGCGCCGATGGGCGAGGTCATCAAAAATTCGAACGTTCGCAGTTTGCGTTCTTCGGCGAAGAGCCGCATGGTCAATATCGGCAAAATGATCAGTAGGACGAAACGCATGCTGGCGAAGAGGTTTCTGAAGACCAGATCATTCAGATTGATCTGCGCCATGCCGCCTTGCATCTGCATCAGCTGAATCGCTTGCGCGCCCGCGAATTCCACATAGAGATACGACAGAAATCCGAAGATGAGCAGAAACACCGCACCGACCACATAGACGATCGGCGAGACGAAGTAGCCCCGCAGTTCCTTGGCAATGATGGCCTGGACCGGCGTCATGGGGCGGCCTCTTGAACGGAAGGCTGTGGATCGGTCGCAACCTCTGGTGAGTCAGTCGGGTGAGACAGGCCTTCTTCGTGACGCGTCAGACGGAGGAAGACATCTTCCAACGTCATGGAGATGGTCTTCAGTTCCAATAGCCCCCATTGTTTTGTCACCACAAACCGGGCGATTTCGTCGCGCAGGTCATGGCCCAATGCGCATTCAATGAGATAGGTGCCGCCGCTCTGTCCCGGAAAGACGTTCAGAATGCCGGGGATCGCCCGCAACTGTGCTTCTCCGTCTGCCGGAGGGGTTTTGAGGGTCACCGAGATCTTTTCCGATTGGCGCAGCCGGGCCGACAGCTGATCGGGCGTATCTTCCGCGACGATCCGTCCTCCGCTGATGATCACGACCCGCTGGCAGACGGCGGTGGCTTCCGGCAGGATATGGGTGCTGAGAATCACGGAGTGGGAGCCGGCTAGGCTCTTGATCAGTTCGCGGATTTCGATAATTTGTTTCGGGTCGAGTCCCACCGTCGGCTCGTCCAGGATCAGCACGGGTGGATCATGCAAAAGCGCTTGCGCCAATCCGACACGTTGCCGATAGCCCCGGGACAGGTTGCCGATCAGGCGGTGGCGGACGGAGCCTAACTCCAGCCGTCCGATGGATTGATCCATGGCCGAGGTGAGGGCCGGTCCTGTGATCCCGCGCAGTTGCCCGACGAAGGTCAGGTATTCCGTCACCGTCAGTTCTTGATAGACCGGCGGGGTTTCCGGCAGGTAGCCGATCCGGCGCTTGACCTCCATCGACTGCTCGACGCAGTCGAAGCCGGCTACCCGCGCCGTGCCCTCCGTCGCGGGCATGAAACAGGTCAAGATCCGCATGGTCGTGGTCTTGCCGGCGCCGTTTGGGCCGAGGAAGGCCAGCACTTCGCCCTTGGCGACCGAGAAGGTGACCCGGTCGATAGCCGTATGGTGCCCGTATCGCTTGGTAATGTTCTGAACGTCGATCATCGAGGTGTTAGTCCGCATTATTCATGAACGCTTCTGCTGCAATCGCGGATTCGCTGCTACGACGAGCCTTCGGCGGACAGGCTCGCCCCTCGTGGCCTCAACGTACTGTTTCAAGTACGCTTCGGTCTCTCGGGGCTCCGCGTGCCCGTCTCGCAACGCGACTACGCGATTTCGCCACGAACCGTCATGAATAATGCGGGCTAGTGAGGTCATCACAGACAGAAGATAACAATATCGCGGCGTTGTGTGTGTGCCAGCCTGCATGTCATTCGAGAAACGGATCTTACTCAGTCCATCCTAGCCAGTCAATATAATAGCGGTCTGGCGTGAGGAATCTACTGGGTCTGGCCTGTCTAGGCTTGTTTAGTTTATTTGGTTGGTCTGGTTCATCTGGTTTGTTTAGTCTATCTCGTTTATTTGGTCTCCTCTGGTGCGTCGGATGTCTCAGCCCTCAGCCCGCTCAAGGGAGGGCGTCGAAGGATCATTGCTCCGAACATCTCAGCACTGAGATATTGTCAAGAGTTGTGGATTAGGGTGATCACGCGGCGACCCTTTCCGATTTCGAGGTCTTCTCTTCTGGCGATCCTGTTCGTTCCATTGACTGCCCATCCTTGAAGACCACGCCTGCGCGAACGAGGGGCAGCAGTTCGTGGGCGTCGAGCCGACGCCACGTGCGTTGCGCGGCCTCGAGCAACTTGCACGCCATCGTGAGGCCTGCCGTTCGGGAGCCAGCCCCCTTCGTGACCCGTGTCCGAAGCTTCACCGTGGCGAAGGTCGACTCAATGGGATTGGTCGTCCGAATATGTTTCCAATGGGCCGCCGGGAAGTCGAAGTGGGTCAGCAGCCGGGCGACATCGGTGCCCAGGGATTTCACCGCTTTCGGATACTTCGCCTCATAGTCCTGAACAAACCGCTGCATCGCCTCTTCGCAGGTGGCCCGGGTCTCCGCATACATCATCTCATGCAAGGCACGTTTGGCCTGAGGCTGAAGCCGGGTCGGGAGCTTGTCCAACACGTTGGCGATACGATGGACCCAACACCGTTGCTCTCGTGTCTCCGGCCAGACCTCGCGCACGGCGGCCCAGAACCCCAGCGCGCCGTCGCCAATGGCCAAGGCTGGCGCGTGCATCCCCCGGGCCTTCAGGTCCCGCAGCACGGCCAACCAACTCTCCGTACTCTCACGATACCCGTCCTCAATGGCGATGACTTCCTTGGTCCCATCGGGGCGGACACCGATGACCACTAAGGCCGCCAAGCGATCCTCGTCCAGCCGAATGGTGAAATGCACCCCATCCACCCAGATATAGATGAAGTCACGATCTACCAGAGGACGATCACGCCACTGGTCATACTCGGTGCGCCACGTCGCCGTCAGACGCGTAATGGCCGCGGGTGAGAGCCCCGTGGCGTCTTCTCCGAGCAGGACCGGCAGCGCGTCCCGAAAGTCCCCGGTGGAGAGGCCATGGAGATAGAGCAGCGGCAACACGGCGCTGACCTGTGGCGTGCGGCGCAGATACGGTGGCAGAATCGCGCTGGTGAACTTCTGCCGCACCCCGTCAACGCACCGTCGATCATTCACACGCGGGGCTTGAACCGTGATCGTCCCCGCTCCCATCGTGAGATGTCGCGGCCGGGCCTGCCCGTTGCGGACCACCAACGCATGGCCGCGGTGGTCACGCGCCTCGCGATGCTGCTGCCGGTACTCTTCCACTTCAACTTCCAACGCCGCCAGGATCATGCGGCGGGCTCCTTCGCGAGCCAACTCATCCAGGGCGGTGGCCACTTCCGGCTCCCGCGCTTGTGTTCCTGTGGGCGTTCGGACTATCGTCATCATCGGCGTGCCTTTCCCCGGCCTGCCAGCCGGTATGTTCGGGTTATTGTTCACCCGGAAAGGTACGCCACCTGCTCTCCCTCGTTCCACAACTTCCGACTATATCTCCTCAGCACTCAGGTCTTAGCACTCAGCACTTCGTTCTCAGTCCTCAGCCCTCAGTCCTCAGTCCTGTCGCGGATCCGCTCGAACTTTTTGATCTTGGGGGGGTATCAGCCTCCCCTCTCAACTACGAAACTTGAGGTCGCGATTTTATGGGGTTGACTTCGGTCGCGTCTTCCTTATTAAATAGAGAACTCACTCACCCCCGGCACGACTTCTTCGGCCATTTTTGTCCCATTTAAGCTGGCGCTGGAGCAGACCACATTCATACGAATGTAGGGGCATAGGGGGTACGGAGTCGGTATTGTTGAACGTTCGGGCTTCTCATACCCTGTGGAACATACATTCGTATCGGGATGATTCATTGATTCGGAGGGAGTTGGGAACAGTATGATGGATGAACTAAATCGTCGAACACCGCTGCGAGCGTCTTATGCCTTGTCGATTGTGGCGGCGTTGACATGTCTCTCGCTTGGAGCCTGCTCATGGATCCCCAAGGGTGAGAGTGAGTTGGATATCGGCATCAAAGAACGGGGGGTTGCTTCTTGGTATGGATCCCAATTCCACGGGAGACAGGCCGCCAATGGGGAAATCTTCAATATGGAGGCCATGACGGCGGCTCATCGCACGTTGCCGCTCGGAAGCATGGTGCGGGTCGTGAACTTGCTCAACGGCAAGTATGTTCGGGTGCGGATCAATGACCGCGGCCCCTATGTCAACGGGAGGATTTTGGATTTGTCCCGTGCGGCAGCGGCTCAGCTGGGCATGATGGATAAGGGGCTGTCGGTCATTCAGTTGGAGGTGATCGGAGATCACCGGCCTGAGTTTGTGTTTGACATCGCAGAGGGGGGCAAGCAATCCG
>JAOUPN010000250.1 GCA_029879905.1 Nitrospira sp.
TGAGTAATGTGAAATGGGCACGCGAGTCAGTCGCAACGGCCAGCTGTTCAGCCGTCGCCAGTTGTATTGTATACACCAGTGAGGCGGAGGTTTTCAGTAGGGCAAGGCCATAGTCGAAGAGATCAGCTTCTCTGCCGATGAGCCGTCGCCGGCTGAGTTGACGGATACCGGCCACCGTAAAGGGAGTCGTCTCGAACGAAACATCCTTCAGACGAACCATCAAGGGCTGCTCGGCATGGCCATCGTTGTGACGCCCAGTGATGTCTGTGCCGTCGAACAGACCGCGTTGGAATCGGCGATTCTCCACCAGCGCGCGATGAAAGAGTCCACGCCACGTTGGATCTGTGAGATCACGATCCACGGCGATGCAGGTGTCCGGATTGAGGGGGCCGCTGACGTCGTACCCCTGCACCAGTCGCTTGCCGGCCAGGAGGTCGGGGAAGGCATCTCCCATACGTTCGGGAAAGGCCGTTGTTCCGCAGAAAGGACTGACTTGTATGGCCATATAGTCCCGGAAATGCACCTGCTGATACCGCTCCAGCAGCCACTGCAAGGTGCGCTCGTGGCACAGATGGAAAGGATAAAATATGACGCCGGATCGTGTCATGCCAGTGATTCAGCATACCTGCTCTGCAACCGTATCGGCAAGCTGTCGTCCCAGGGGCAATGGAACGGACGCTGTTCTATTGCGCCACAGCGATTCTACCCGTTTGAAAATACTGCACTGGCGATCCCTGGAGACAAAACGTACGTTGCGTAGCGGAAGCATTCTCAGTGACTGACTGATAGCCCGTGGGCACCTTGGAATGCTTCATGACTGTTGCGTGGGTTCAGCATTTTCCGCGCCGTTCGTTCCCGATCACCATTGAACATATGGCGGTGCGTCGCACCGTCCGTTCCATTGCCCCTAGTAGGAAGGACTTCTGTATGTTGAGGTGAACATGAGCGCGGCAGGATAACAGGTTTATGTGGCAGGCGCGACGCCGGTGCTGTTCAGCGCTGAGGCTGACATCTGAGAGGCACGGTTCCAGATCTGGTCAATAGGAGGGAAGGCGTGTGGGGGGATATGACAGCTTCCGTTCTATGGGCCCAATTATGGAGAACGTTCATATAACAGGGCTGAGGGCCGCTTTATGGCGGTGCGATCTCGGCGCAGAACTTCCGCTCTTGGCCGGAATCAGCTGTTCGGAACAGCGAGAATATCTCAATCCAGTGCCCAGTCTTACCCAAGGCGGGGAGCCAATCTCGATACACGACGGCCACTGACCCTATCCGGGGCAGTGGCTGTTTCTTTTTGCAGACCGTGCCGTCAGATTGTCACGAGCATAGAAAGGGATAAACTACTTTTCCCTCGTCCAAATAGTAAAGGCAGTCGTCGGCCACTCGACCAACGGATCGTGACCACGCAACCCACCTCCTCTTAATCCCATCCGGGCAATGTTGGATTGCGAGACGTGACTTCATTGGGGTTGAAGGATGGAGACAGGGTATGGCTGACGGCCATCATCCATCTTCTGACGACAAACCTGCCGGTTCAGGTGCGTGCATAGTCCGCCGAAATCGTGAGCGTCGATCTGCACTGAAGCCTCCCGCAACGGGTTCTGCAGAAGACAAGGCTGTGTGCGACGAAGTCTAACGTGGAATGCTTGGCAGTCAGATGACCTGATTCGTCAGATCGGTTTTTCGATACTCAGTGATGAACCGATGCAGACGGCGGGTGAGCTCAGGGAGAGCGAGTTCCTTTGAGAGAATAATGCCGGCATGGGAAAGTCCTCTTGCCTGCCACTGTGTGGCGAGCTGAAGGAAATCTCGATGGTTGAAGCTGAGAATGGCGCGGCCTTTGTGTGTAGAAAAAGATAATTGTTCATCGTCGGACAGGCCCAGATTCCCGGCGTCGCGTGTGGTCAGGCAATCGATTCCATGCGCATGAAGCAGTGTGGCTAATGTCAGATGAACGTGTTCGTCGAGATAGAGTTTCATTCTGCGCATCGTGCAGAAAGCACGCGACGGGAGTTACGGGATAGCGTCGGATTCCGGTGCCGCGAGATGTTCGGCAATTTCGTGGTCAATGTCTTCGCGATGATCGTAGTAGTAGGACAGCGCATCATAGATAGAGGCAAGATTGAGGTGAGGGTATTGAACAAGAAGTTCCTCGGGACTCATTCCGTGGTGGAAGGAATAGGTGGCGATGGTGCGCACTGTAATGCGTGTTCCGTCGATTCGTGGACTACCGCCACAGATCTTGGGGTCACTGGTGATGTGCGGGTGCAGGACTTTCGGCATGGGTGTAGTCTATCCGATTGGAGTGAAGTCGGGCAAGGATAGTGATGAAAAGGGATCGGCTAGTTGGAGAGGAGGAAAAAGAGCCAGCTCAGATTATCCCTTGATGGTACCGATGCAGATCGCGTAGGCGACGAATCGCCCATAGGACACATCGCGGACCTGGTTCCAATCCGATTCCACCCAGTAGTTCTGCTTGGAAATACGCTTCAGAAAATGCTGCGATGTAAATGGGCTCTTGCCGCTATTCATCAGGCCGTCGAAATATGCGTTGTATCCTACCGGTAGGCTGGCAATGAGACTGCCGCCGGGAGCCAGGCAGGTTGTTCGTAGGTGGTTGATTGCTTCGAGGAGTTTGGGAGGCTGCTGTGGCTGCTCGTCCCACCCGACATGCTCCAACGTAGAGATACTGACGATAAGATCATATTTGTCTTGGGGTACAAACTCGATGATGTCCTGATTGGTCACGCCTGGGCTGACTTCGTACTTGTCGACGACATCGTGGGTAATGGGGAAATAGTGGGCGAGGACGTTGCCCACTTCGAGAATCCGTCTGCCTTCATGCTGAAGCAATATCTCGCGAAAGATCGGGATCTCGATTCCACGCTCGTTTTTCCATGTTCTGTTATAGGGATGATAGAGGTACTCGTAGTCTCGACCGTCGAACCGGAAGGTTTTGGTCCTGGTCCAACGGGTGAGTGCCATTTTGAGGGAGCGCCAGTACCGTTTGCTGGCACTCTCACCGGCTGCCTTACTGGTGTAGTCGTAGGTATAGGACACGAGGGCCTTGCTGCAAGCTTACTCGAAGATGATACGTGACCCGGGCGATTTCATCTTGAAGATCTGGAGCGCGCTGTAGATACCTTTGGCCGGGTGGTTGAGGATCAAGCGCGAATTGGTCACGTGGGTATCCAGAAGTTCGTACTGCCCGCCGCTGTAGTACAGATCGCAGTCGTCGATCTGGCAATTCTTATAGACATGATTATCCAGCGCAAGTTTGGCCTTGCTGAATGTCTGCCCGTCGATCACGATATAGTTGGGTTCCAGTCCCATGTCACCTCTCCATGCGTGCGGACTATAGCAAAGTCGTACACGATCGTAAACCGCTCGGTATCATGAAGACTGCGAGGCGATGTGGGGGACAGAGTCGTCGCCCGAGAACAGAACAGGATTTGTACGGTACGGTATCGTGAAAGGTGGTGAGAGGAAACGGGAGAATAGAACGATGGTGTTTCCGTCAGCCCCCGTTGTCGGTACGATCAGCTTCAGCAAGCTTGTGTTTCTCAATCAGACGGGCCAGCACCGGTCGTGCTGCCACGACCTTATGTTCGACGGCCCTGGTGAGCCAGCGCCGAGCCTCCTTTACATCCACTTGCACACCTCGTCCGAAGGCATACATTACACCGAGCACATACATGGCCTCACCGTTTCCGGTTTCCGCCAAGCGACGAAGACCTCTGGAGGCTTTCTTATACCAACTCACGGATTCCGGTGCTTCCGGTCCGCTGTGTGTTGCGTAAAACTTTCCGAGACGGTATTGCGCAAAGGCATCGCCCTGCTCGGCTAACCGAGCATCGGGAGGTCGAGTGGTAACCGGTTTGACCGTCTGAGTTGTGGAGGTGCTCTTTTCCTGTGAGGGTGTTACCGTGCGAACTGAAGGGTCAGGCTTGTGGTGTTGCGTCGAAGGAAGTGAGGCTTGTGTGGTATGAGGTTCTTTCTGAGCCTGAACAGGTTGGGGAGACGGTGAGACGGTGGGTGTCTGTGGCTTAGGTGAAACCGTTTCTTGCGAAGCTGCCGCGACGGTGGTGTTGTGTTGGATGGAATCCCCATCAGCTATGGCTTGATCAGTTTCTGCCTGGTTGCAGGCTTCCCGGGATTCTAGTGAGTTGCCCGGGTCAAGGCCTTGTCGGCAGTCGGTTTGGTTGTCGGATGGGTTCAGCCACTCGTTGAGCGCCGAGAACCCGAATATGATGGCGATGGCGAAGAACGACCAACGTAGCAATCGACGCTTTGCAATTTCTCGATCGCTAGGGGGTACCTGTACAAGTCCGGGAAAGTCTGGATTGGCCATACCTTCTCTCGTATAGCGTATGAATGTCTCAGATTATAGCGATCAGTCTCATGATCGCAAGCTGAATCGACCTCTCGGTGAAAAAAATCAAGAAAAAATTAGGAAGATGCAAGGCAATCTTGGAGGGAGCCGTATGTTGTATGGTCGATATGAAGAAATGGCCTCTTGTTCTTCGGAATCGTGGGATTTTATAGTGGGGATCGTTGGATCGAGCCTGTGTGGAACATGTGCGGAATATGGGAAGAAAAACCATGTCGTCTATGGATAGCAAGCTGAATGTGTCTGAGCCCAGCGGCCCGTTTCGGGAGCCGCGTGAGTCGGTCTTTTCATTTGATTACGCGATTCAACGGTCTACTTGGGCGACACCCCATGGAGTACGTGCCAAGGTGTCTATCCCGGATGAACTCGAGGTGTTGAGGTCCCGGCTATTGGGGGCGGTATCGGGCTCTCCGGGCCAACAGCTGGTGATCAGCAAGATCCTGTCGAAGAAGATTGCCGACTGGAAGATGCAGGTCGCCGAAGGAGAAGGCATGTTGGCGGAACGACGGGATACCATGTTGCCGCCGTTTGTCGGGCCGCTCGCCCATCTGTTCCCGAAGCTGGAAGCGTTATTTGAGCAGGGGCGAGATGCCGTTCGTGAGGATATCCGAAAACGGGTTGGGATTTAGCCTGTATTCTTCACCCGCCTTCGCAGAAAACCACGGCTGCTTGGCCTTCGAAGCTGAACAGTTTCGTCGAAGTAGGCGAAGGCCGTGGGGCTCCACGAAGGCATCTATTGAAACCGCTGATAGGCTGGTTCATCCGCGTGGCTGGTTTCTAGGATCTTGTTTCGAGTTGCGGGTTTCTTGTTTCGAGAATGATAGGAAAATAGGGTATTCTCGAAACGCGAGACTCGAAACTCCGTGATGAGATACAGGCAACGTTGCCGTCCCGTTTTTCACCCTCACTAGAAAATCCTCCGATAGTGCTTTGAGTGCACCCCCGATTCATCCGCAAACCCCAAGGATCCTTTGTCCGGGCTTCCTGTGTCGTTCATGTCGATCCGGTAATGACCGCGGACGGCTTCCATGG
>JAOUPN010000001.1 GCA_029879905.1 Nitrospira sp.
CGCGGTAGCGGGCTGGCGCACGGCGCACGCCTTGGCATGAAGAACATCGGAAAGCCGTGTGCGGGAAACCCGCATGCACGGTTTGATGAGGGAGGGCAGGAGACGCCGACTAGGGCAGAGCTATTGAGGCACCGCCAGACGAAAGGGGCGGCAACAGATAGGCTCAACCTACGGGAGGCTGACTCCTGTTCTCTACTCTACCCATACTGCTCCCCCCGCGCACCCCGCGGATTCATACAATAAGTGCAATTCGCAGGTGCGTCGGCGACTGTTGGAGACCACGTAGAGCCTGTGTGTGAATTAATCAGACCTTCCCTAGGCCTTGCATTTGGGTTGTGCGCATCTTTTCCCACATCCTGCTACAAACCCGGCCTATTATGGGCTCGTTCTGCAAGAATCCGGTCCGGCACATGGCTGGTGTCCAGGGTTCGGCAGAGGGTCAGGGGGAAGACATCGCCGGATCCGGCCTTGCGGAGGGCTTTCGCACATTGGTTCACGGTGGCCCCGGTGGTAAAGACATCGTCGATCAAGAGGATCCGCTTATCGGCAATCGATTGAGGATGTATGACACGAAATGCGTTACGCAGATTGTTCAGCCGCTCCTCCCGCGGGAGGGATGTTTGTGCCGGCGCTGAACTGATTCGGACCAAGTCAGTGCACGACACCGGAATGCTGAGATGGCGGCCGATCCGGTCGGCAAGAAGCAGCGATTGATTGAATTCTCGTTCGCGGAGACGGTCGATGTGCAGGGGAACAGGAACGATCAAATGAATGGACTCTAACGGAGGGAGGCGGTCGATTATGAGGCGGGCAAGCGGTGCAGCCAGAGAGACCTTTCCGCCGTATTTAAAGAGGCGAATGGCGTCTTGAAGGGGAGGCAAGTAGGGATAGAGGGTCCAGGCCTTGGTGTATGAAGGCAGCCGTTGCCGACATGAGAGGCAGAGGTGGTGTCGGCTATGGGAGGTGGCGGCCGTTGAGAGAAAAGGATAGTCACAGCGGGGGCAACGCGAAGGGTTATGTAGAGCGATAGCACTCCAGCACTTCGAGCAAAAGTACGGAATCGGGTCGTCGGTCAAGGGGCTGGAACAGGTTGCGCATGTCACAGGCAGGAGAAATCGTACGGCTCGGCGGATGAATCTCGCCACCGGTCCGGTCAGTAATTGAGTCATCTGGTACCTCGTGTCGCTGCGGTAGGACTCTGTATAGGTAAAAGGTTGTCGGTTGCCAAGTTGTCGCATTCTGAGCGGTTGTGCTATACGGATACAGGTGTATCGTCATTGCCGCCACGGCGTATCGTCTTCGCAACAAGGGTATCTATTTGTATGGTGCGGTTGACGCAACTGTCCAAGACGTATTCACGCGGTGGCGTGGCCGTGCCAGCAGTGATCGACGTCAGTCTGGAAATCCGGCGACGAGACTTTTGTGCATTTATCGGGCCGAGCGGGTGCGGGAAAAGTACCCTCCTGAATCTGATCGCGGGTTTGGATCGACCATCGTCGGGAGATGTGATACTGGATGGACGATCCACGAAGGACTTGACCAGTGCCGAATGGACAAGAATTCGGCGTGAAACCATCGGAATCGTGTTCCAAGCGTTTCATCTGGTACATGGGTTGACGGCGGAGGAAAATGTGGCGTTGCCGCTACTATTGAGGGGAGAAGGGGGACGCGACCTCGCGAGACGAGTAGACGAAATGCTGGAGATGGTGGGGATGAGTCGGCGTCGGCACCATAGGCCTGGGGAGTTGTCCGGTGGGGAGCAGCAACGTGTCGCGATTGCCAGGGCTCTGGTACATCGCCCGAGGCTGTTACTGGCCGACGAACCGACCGGGAATATTGATTCGCATCAAGGAGCGGAGATTATGGCGCTCATCAAGACATTGGCGACGGTGGGAGAGCAGACCGTCCTGCTGGTCACCCATAGCGATCAGGCAGCGGATGCCGCCGATTATACGTGGGTCATGCAGGACGGGAGATTGGTGATGAAAACCGAACGCATGTCCGGACCGGTGCTGTCATGACGGATGTCTCGACGACGATCGCCGGCGTCAAGTTCCCCAGTTGCTTTATGAATGCGGCCGGTGCGCTCTGTGTGACGCGCGAAGAGCTGGTGTCACTGGGGCAATCGCAAGCCGGCGGGATCGTCACGAAGTCGATGACGATTGAGGCACGCCAGGGAAATCCTGAGCCGCGGTATTATGGGTTTCCAGGCGGGTCCATCAATTCCATGGGCCTTCCCAATCTCGGGTATCGGGCCTATGCCGAGATGATTCCCGAGCTGAAACGATTCGGCAAACCGGTCGTCGCCAGTGTGTCAGGACTATGCGAAGAGGACTTTCCGGTCATTGCGGCCGCGATCAATGCGGCGCAGCCGGATCTCATCGAGGTCAATCTCTCGTGTCCCAATATTCCCGGCAAACCTCAGATCGGGTATGATCCGGAAGCCTCCGAGCGGATCATCAAGCGGGTGCGTCCTCTGATTACGGTTCCCATGGGGTTGAAGCTCCCGCCCTATTTTGATCCGGCGCATCATGCCGTGATGGGAGAAGTCATCGGGCGATGCGGGGTCGATTTCCTCAACATGATTAATTCCGTGGGCAACGGGTTGGTCGTTGATCCTGAGCGCGAAGCCGTCGTCATTAAACCCAAAGGCGGGTTCGGCGGGCTAGGCGGAAAAATCATCAAGCCGGTGGCCTTAGCGAACGTCCGCGCCTTTTACAAATTTTTTGAAGGTAAGATTCCCATTATCGGCACGGGCGGTGTGGTCGATGGGGTGGATGCGTTCGAACACTTCTTGTGCGGCGCCTCTGCCGTTCAAGTCGGCACGGTGTTGGTGGAGGAAGGACTGGAGGTTTTCGGTCGGCTCGAAACCGAGTTGACTGAAATTCTGAAGAACAAAGGGTATCGGTCGATCGAAGACTTCCGTGGCGCGGTTAAGGAATTATAGCCTCAGCGTCCGCCGAACGCGCGCGGCAACATGCCAAGCCGCAGTGACTGGCGGAGAAGTTGGGCGACGTTACGAACATTGAGTCGTCGCATCAGATTGAAGCGGTGGACTTCAACGGTGCGAATACTGATCCGCAACGCAGCGGCAATCTCACGGTTGGTCTGGCCCATGGCAACCATCTTGAGGATTTGGGTTTGCCTGGGGGTCAGGTTGAGTTTCGGTTTCTGGAGTCGTTCGACTCGCTGAATCTGAAACGCCGTATTTCCTCTGCTTCGTGTCACGGTATGCTCCCTTTGATCTGACGACTGAGTCTAGCAAGGGAGAAAAAATGTGTAAACAAAACTACCAATATGTGCAGACCATAAAATCCCTCCTCATTGCCCCTGTTTAATGCAATATGTTTCTGTTCCTAAAGATTATCAGGTTGGTTCTTGCCGCGCACGTGATGCACCGTCCATTGCGGACGATGTTGACCGTCATGGGTGTGGCGCTCGGTGTGTCCGCCTCTGTGGCGGTACGAACGGCGAATGTCGATGTGTTGCAGTCGTTCGAACAGGCGGTGATGACCGTGGCCGGCCCGACGACGTTGGAAGTGTCCGGAGGGGAATTAGGGCTTGACGAGCATATGATTACCGCTCTCCGGAATGTGGCGGGGGTGACGTCGGCGTCGCCGATCATTCTTCAAACGGCGGTTAAAACGGGCGGCGGATCGCCTCGAGCGATACAGGTGATCGGGCTGGATCTCCTTGCTGAAAACGAATCTCGCGGGTTTTCCTTCAGCCGGGAGTCGGCGGACCGGAGACTGGAAACGATGCTGGACCCCAAGACCGTATTTCTGGGGCGTAAGGTGGCGGAGGAATGGCATCTGTCTAAGGGGGAGTCCGTTGATCTACAAGTCGGTGCCGGCATCGTGACCTGCACGATCGAAGAGATTCTAGAAGGTGCACAAGATCGGACGTCCTCGTGGGACAGTCTTGCGGTGATGGATATTGCCGCGGCTCAAGTCATGTTCGGTATGGTCGGGCGATTGGATCGGATCGATCTGGTTACGGACGAAGGTCGTGAGATCGACGACATTGCGCGAGCGGTACGGGCTGTATTGCCTCCTGATGTCGTTGTGGAACGGCCGTCACAGCGGACCAGGCAAGTCGAGCAGATGTTGCAGGCGTTCCGGTGGAATGTGACGGCGCTGAGTTGGGTGGGGTTAGTGGTCGGGATGTTTTTGATCTACAACACCATGGCATTTGCCGTGGCTCAGCGGCGTCGCGAGATCGGCATCTATCGGGCCGTGGGCATGAGCCAATCACGTGTCGCTGTCTTGTTCTTGGCCGAAGCTGCCGTGTTGGGATTGGCGGGCGGAGTGATCGGAAGCGGGGCGGGGTTTCTGCTGGCTCAAGAGTTGGTGTCGTTGCTGAGTCAAACGATAACAGACTTGTATGCTCCTGTCGGAGGGGGGACCGGCCATATCCTCGAATCCGAGTGGTTCTGGACCTTATCGTCCGAAGGGATATTGATCGGGTGTCTCGTGTCCATGCTCGGTGCGATCGGACCCAGTGTGGATGCGGGACGGACGGCGCCGGCCCGCGCATTGGCCCCCGGCGATTACGAAGCCGGGAGACGGCTTGGTGTCGGCGTCTTAAGCCTGGCAGGGATGGGGTTGCTTGTCCTCACGGGACTGTTCAGTTCTGCGGGGCCTATCGGCGGAGTTCCTGTCTTCGGCTATGCTGCGACCCTCTCCCTCTTGGCCGGTTTGTCGTGTCTGGCTCCGATATGTATTACCGGTCGGCGGCACAAGGGGAAGACACAAGCCCTCAATGCCGACATGCAGGGGGTGATGCGGGAGATTGCAGTTGATCATGCGTCACGCAATCCTGGCCGAAACGGGGTGACAGTCTCAGCCTTGATGGTGGGGTTGGCCATTATGATCGGCGTTCTCGTCATGGTCAGAAGTTTTCGGCATACGGTGGAAGTGTGGGTGGCCGATACCGTGATTGCGGACGTCGTGGTCGCTCCGTCGCTCTGGTTGCGTGGGACGGAGGCGGGAAGCGTCGGCAGAAGTCTTCCGGGTTCCTGGTCAACAGCGCTGTCCTCTGTCCCCGAAGTCGAGGCCGTCGACACCTATCGCGATATTCGTGTCACCGTACATGGACAGCGCGTGGCGATTGTGTCACGTGATTTGCGGTTGCATGCCAAGTTGAGTCGATACTTGATGCGTCATGGCGACTCATCGGAACAGCTCATCCGCGCGGCGGACAGCGGCGGTCTCTTGGTTTCGGAGATCCTGACGGACCGCCTAGGGGTCCAGGAAGGGGATAGCCTGGAGATTCTCACTCCTGAAGGTCCCCGACGTTTTCCGATCGTCGCCGTATTCTATGATTATGCGACCGACGGCGGGAAAATTCTGATGGATCGTGAGCTCTATCGATCGATCTGGCATGACGATCTGGTGACGGTCTTCCCTGTCTACTTGGCGGCAGGGGCGGATCTCGATCGCGCCAGAATGAATATGGCGGAACAACTGAATAAGGCCGGAGGCGGACGGCTTCCGCCGCTGTTGATCAGTAACGCCGAATTGCGGAAGGAAATTCTTGACATCTTCGACCGGACGTTTCTCTTGACCTATGTGCTCGAAGCGATCGCCGTCATTATCGCCATGCTTGGTATCATCAATACCCTTGTGACGTCGGTGTTGGAACGGCGTAGGGAGTTCGCCACCCTACGTGCTATCGGCGGCAGCGCCGGCCAAATTCGGCAGCTGGTCCTCTGGGAGGCGGCTTACTTGGGTGTGGTCGGTATCGGGCTTGGCCTGGTCGGTGGCGGTGCACTGTCGCTCCTCCTGATTAAAGTCATCAATAAGCAATCATTCGGTTGGACCATCCAGATGATCGTGCCGTTCGGCAGTCTTGTGCAGGCAATCGGGTTGGCTGCGGTTGCGACCGTACTTGCGGGATACTTTCCCGCGCGGTGGGCCGCCGAACAGCCGGTCGCAGAAGGACTAAGGGAGGAGTAGCACGCGTCGCGTCATGAGACGACTGTGGCGAGACAGCACTGTTTGTACTTCTTCCCGCTGCCGCAAGGACAGGGCTGATTGCGACGAAGACCACCATGCGTTCTGGGAGCGAGGGAAAGCAGTGATCGTGTGTCCTGGTGGAACAGTTTGCGCATGAGGGCATACAAGGCCGGATCACGTTGTTCCAGTGAGGCGGGTGACGTGAAAAAATATTCGGCCAACACCGCAAAGTATTCATGTTCGTTTGTATAGGCATAGGGATCCACGAAGGTCTTTCGCCCTGTCGGATGATCGAGTTCCCTCGCGACATAATGTACCCACTGCCGTACCGCCGGCCATGGCACTTCAGGAGGGAGTCCATATTCTTGCTCCTCCCGTTCAATGAGATGAGCGAACTCGTGCACGCCGACGTGGTGATGTCCTGACGGATGATCGAAGCCTGCCAATAAAGCCGGTTTTGACAGAATCATCACGCCGCTCAAGTGATGCAATCCTGCCATGCCCAAGATGGCCGTGTCCTTTTCTCCTGTCGTGCGATAGGTCTCATTGAAGGCATCCGGATAGATCAGTACTTCGCGCAGACGATGGTAGGTCCAATCGTGAAACCCGAAGATCGGAATCACCGCACTTGCCGCAACAAGTAACCGGACCGTGTCATCCACCTCCGTGCGAATGCCGATGATCCCGACCTCGTCTATGAAAATCTTGATCAGTTGCTGGAAGCGCACCCGGTTTGCATCGCCCAGGGCCCGATAGAACGCCACGTGGCTCAATAAAATCGTCTCCCAGGCGGACGGAAATGGTTGGGCCATGATCGTCAGCCGCCTGAGGCATCGGCGGCGTACCCACCGGTAGGTCAGGGGACTGAGGACGATCAAGAGCCAGAGTGGCGAGATCAGCCAACCCAGCCACGCAGCAGCCAGCGCGACTAGCCCTGCAGCCACCCACGCTTCTCGACGATTACGGACATTGATGTCCGGCGTCACCAGCATAAGGCTACTCTCCTGGTCCTGCCCGACTCTTCACGCAGTGTAGTGCGAAATCGACGGATGTGATGCACAATGGGCCGAACCTATCTCCGGAGGAAACCGATCCAGCGCCACAAATTCAGCAGACTGGCAAGAGAGGCCGCGACGTAAGTCAGCGCGGCTGCGGTGAGGATGCTCCGAGCTCCCTGTTCATCCTCAGGTCCAAGGTATTGGCCTTGCCGGAGAATGGGAAGGGCACGTCTGAAGCTGGCGTCCCATTCGACCGGAAGTGTGAGCAGGTGAACGAGCGTGGAAATCCCCATCGTCGCCAATCCGGCTGCCATGACGACGATACTTGCGGCGGGGGTACGAGCGATTGCCGCTGCGATCGGAATCCCCATCATGAGGACCGCACCGACCTTTTCAGCTCCCTGTGCGACTCGCACAAGCTTTGTACGCTCTGCCAGCGGCCGGTAGCCCAGATGGTCTTGAATAGCATGTCCGACCTCGTGGGCGGCCACCGTAATCGCCGTGAGGGATTTCCCGTCGAATATTGCGGGCATCAGACGGACCGATTTGACAAGGGGATCGTAGTGATCTCCCTTCTCGGTTATTTCGACCGTCACGTGTTGCAGGTCGAATCGATTCAGGAGGTGTCGGGCCAATTGTCCCCCGGTTCCCGGATAGTCTGGACGAGGCGCACTATGCTTGGAAAATACCCGTCTGGTCCAGAGTTGTGGACCGAGAATGACCGCACCGACGATGATCAATAGTAGAACGGCACGTACCATGACTCGTGATCTCCCTTCCACTCCTGTCCTGTGATGTGCCGGGCTTGGGCGATGAGTCCACAGGACCAGGGGAGTCTTGCTCCACACAAGCTAACACAATTCATGATGGAAGTAGTCCTGTTGTATCGCCTCTCGGCTGTTCTTTGTGAGGAGGGGAATTGTCCAATTTGGGGTGAGACGGTGTGTTCGATGAGATATTTTTCATGTTGTATTAATGCGCTCCTCATGTTGCGGGATTATGGTGAATCTCATGGGTGCTGAGCCATCGGCGCCTAAGGAGGGCCGTGGATGGCGGACAAATCCATAATAGGGAACTGTAGCCGTAGGGAGGGCCACGCATGAAACAACTTGCTGTCTCGACATTGCCTGTGAACGCCGACATGAACCGATTGTCCCCGAACCATTTCTGGGAGTTAGCCGCAAGACTGCTCACGTTTCGTGCGGATCGGTGGAAACGGCGTGCGCTCTTTTATAGACGGTATCGTGAGTATTTCCCGCATATGTCGACAAGCAGATTTGTGGAGCGTTGTCTGGAGTTGGACATAAGATATCGGAGAATGGCTGACCTCTTGTCCACCATGTCGAGGCAGGGGCGGATGATGACGGTACCAGAGATGGTTGTGCGCAGAAAGCCTCGCCGGGCGGCGGTGCTGCCGCCTCGTCCGGCACTTGTCTGACTGCCGTCAGACTCGTACGAAGGTACGGCAGGCTTGTGTGTCACTCGTACGAGTTAAGCTGCCAACGGCATGGGGTAAATATAGGCGAGTGTTTCCTGGAGTTTGGTTTGAGCTTCTTTGAGCAGCGCCGGACGGTCGTCGGGATTGATTCGGGTGTGGGAAAGCGCAGACGGATCACAAGGGGCCCATTGCTTTTGCTGTCGAGGATCTAGTTCGGCATGATCGGCAATGTTGCCGGCCACATGGACAATGGAGGCATTCAATGCAAAGTCGCCGGCGGCATCCGGGTTCAGTTGGTGACGGACTGCGTGCTCGATAGAAGCGGGCATGTCCCAGAATCGAAGGAGTTCCGCCCCGACTTCGGTAAAATCGCACCCGATACTGGCTTGCTCCACTTCAGCAAGTGAAGTCCCAAGGTATGAAGCTTCTATCATGGCGGATTGTGCAAGTTTGGGAGTGGCCTGATAGAGCACAAGGTGGCCGATATCTCGCATCAGACCTTCCACAAAAAACCGTTCGCTGTCGTCGATTCCGCTCATTTTGGCAAGTTTCCCTGCCAAAATGGCGCAGAGCACGCTTTTGCGCCAGAAGGCTTCAAGATCCACAAGTTCCGCGGTCATCCCCGTGAATCTGCGCCCGATCGTCGTCGCTGCCACCAAGTCACTGATGGATTGCATGCCCATCAAATTCACCGCCCGACTGATGTTCTCGACCTGTTTTGGAAGTCCGTAGAGTGGACTATTGACGATTTTCAGAAGGCGTGCGGAGATCGCCGGGTCAAGTTTCAGCGCATTGGTCAGATCGTCTACGGTTGAGGCGGGGTCATCGACGATATCACGCACGTGGGTATAGATTTCCGGAAGCGTAAAGACTGTTGAGCAGGACTGAACAAGTTCGTGTGCCGACGCCATAAGCACCCCTCCTCCGAATGCTGATCACCCGTTCCGTCAATGAGAGCTTGACCTGGCTGTATCGGTTAGGAGCCGCGTGAACCCAAGAGGATGTTCACCTCCATTTCTCCTTGTCACTGAGTAAGGGTATCAGATTTTCCCTAGACTGCAGAAAATACCGAGTCAGACGATCTCATACGAACGCATGAGAAAATTATCGTGGAATTATCAGAGGTTCGGTGAACCCCCTCGGCAAGCTTTTGGGCACGTATCTTGAGATGTGTATCTTGAGAAAGGGCAGATGACGTCGGTAGGCACAGGATCTGAGAGGATGCGAGGCCATGGCTCAACTTGAGGGTGTTCACGATATCTGGATGTGGTTGATCCAAGATATTGCCGTGTTTGGGAATTTTCAGAGTCCTCTCGTGAGTTGGCTCGGAGCCGCCGGTATTGTCTCGCTCTGTCTCTGGCACGGCGTCGCACTGCTTCGTGGGGTACAGCGTATTCGTTCGGGAGTGGAACGGCTCGAGCCAAGACTTCAGCGACTCGTACAAGCACGACAGGCGGTCTCCAGCGAGTGGATTTCTCTCTCTGCTCTGGCCAAGAAGCCATCACCGGGAAACCCGTCTTCGCCGTCGCGACGAGATCTTGATGATCTGGAAGAGTTGGATCGGATGATGCGAAACGAGTCGATATTCGCACATGAATGGTTGTCGTTTCGGAAGACCTTTGTCATCGATCACCCTTCGTGGTTCATGGAACCATCGGTCCATGCAGGAAAGTCGGCGGTAGGGTTTTTTCCATTCGAAACGGTGTGTGCCGACCGACTCAATGTGCGGTTCTATCAGCAACTCCCGTCCATTCTTACCGGTATCGGCCTGCTGTTTACCTTTGTGGCGATTCTCATCGGGCTCAGCAAGTTGCATGCAAACGGCAGTGAGATCGAAGGGATTCAAGGGTTGATCAATGGGTTAGCCGGTAAATTCGTGACCTCGATCGTCGGACTTGCCTGCGGCAATGCATTTCTTATATTGGAGAAGTCTTTGTGGCATCGGTTGGCCGGTCGCTATCGGCGAATGGTGTCGCTGCTTGATGAGGTATTTCCCCGACAGGTTCAGGAGTCCGGTAGTCGGACCATCGCGGTGAACGGTGAACGGGTCGGTAGGTCGCAAGGCCGTGAAGTCGATGTCTCACTGCAACAGCAGATGGAGGGGGTTCAGGAACAGTTACAGGCTGCGGTTGAAGCGCTGAACGTCATTTCCCATTCAATGACCACATATGGAAATCGTGATTCGGCCGTGGAACAGGAACAGTTTGCTTCCCGTGTCGGGAAGGAAATTCGGCATGCGCTCAGTCCTGTCCTGGACTCAATACGGTCGTCGATGGACGGGTTCAATAGAGCTGCACAGCTGCCACGGTCCCATAGTCGACTTTCTTCAGATGATATGGAGGAGCTTGTGGAATTACTCAGTGCGCGTACCCCGAGCGAGCAGCCTCTTGCCGCCGCTTCTGACGGTGGTCGGACCCGATGGCGGTTCCCACGTATGGGGAGGGGAGACGGCGGGAGAGATGGAAGATGACTTCTCCACCTGACTCGGAAGAAGGCGCTGCCGTATCGGCCATCGGCGTGACGGATTTGATGACGTCTCTTGCCGTGATATTTATTCTGCTCCTGGCGGTCTCGATCAATAAGGTCGAGAAGCCCTTGGCCTCCGAGATGCCTGTCGACACCCAGGTAGATCGGTATCAGGCATCACTCCACTCCCCGATAGAACCGGCTCGGTCCGACCCACATATGCTCCGCGTGGTGGTGCCCGATTCTGTTTTGCATTTTGAGTTCGGTAAGAGTGTACTTCTTCCTGAGGCGGATGTCTTTTTGCAAGAAACGATGCCGCAGTATGCGGTGATGATCTGTGGGCCGAACGGACATGAGGTGGAATCATTCATGATCGAGGGTCATACGGATGACTTGGGGGAGGATATTCAGAATCTGAAGCTGAGTCAGGATCGTGCATTCGCCGTAATGGCACGGGGGCTGGAGGTGATTCGGCACCGTCTGCCTTGGGCCTATGAATGTTTTCAGAAAAAAACATCGGCGAACGGGCGTGGTAGGCAGGAATTGTTGCTCAAGAGGAACGGGGTGCCGGATCGAGATGGGAGCAGGCGGGTCGTGTTTAAATTCCATCTTCGCCACGCGTGACTCCGTCAGGCCGTTGACGGTAGGGGGAAGCAGGCATGTGTGCGATGGTATGCTGTGTTCGGGCCGACAGCGAAGAGGTCAAGAGGGTCTCATGTGGCTGAAGCAGTCGTCGCTGGCCGGATGTGTCGCCTCATCCAAAATATGTCGGACCATGTGTGCGAAGTCGTTGGGTTTGAACGGCTTCTCCAGGAAGTGCATCGGATGTTGACCCTGATCATGTAACGGTTTCCCCGTATCAGTATATCCGGATATCCCCAGTACCTTGATCGCAGAATTCTGGCTGAGGATTTGTGTCACCAGTTGTTGTCCATTCATGCCGGGCATGACCATGTCTGTGATTAAGAGATTGATCTTCCGAAGATGCTGGTTTGCCTGTTGCAACGCCTCATTCGGTGATGCAGCTTCGAGTATGTGGTAATCGTACGACGATAAGGCCTGGGTGAGGTATCGGCGGACGGCATCATCATCGTCGACAAGAAGGATAGTCTCCTGGCCGTGCAAGTTTTGTGCAGGTTGTGGGGCCTGTGGTTCGCTCTTCTCCGTATCCTCGACGGGAGTGCTTGGGAATTTCATGATAAAAGTCGACCCTTGATTGGGCTGGCTCTCGACACGGATTCTCCCCCCGTTTTGAGTAACGATCCCGTAGACGACGGCGAGCCCCAAGCCCGTTCCATGGCCTGGGGGCTTGCTAGTATAAAATGGTTCAAAAATATGCGACAGCATGTTGTCATCCATGCCGATGCCTGTATCCCAAACAGACAAACGGACCGACGGTCCGTTTGAAACCGACTGTGTATTGGTTGTTTCGATCGTCAACATTCCACCGGCCGGCATCGCATCGCGGGCATTCACAACCAAATTGACAATCACTTGCTCAATTTGAGTGGGATCAGCAGTGATCAAATCCAAATCCGGATCAAGAGCGGTTACAAGATGAATATGTTCACCGATCAGCCGTTGGAGCATTGTCACAAGACCGGTGATCACGTGGTTAAGTTGAAGCCTGTAGGGGCGGACAACTTGTTGGCGACTGAAGGCAAGTAATTGTTGCGTGAGCGCCGCGGCGCGCTTGCCGGCACGGTTTACTTCAAACATGGGTCTGTATAACGGATTCTCGTGGGAGGTTGTGTTCAGTATTGTTTCGCTGTACCCGTTGATCACGGTCAGAAGATTGTTGAAATCATGGGCGATGCCACCGGTCAACTTGCCGATGGCTTCGAGTTTCGAGGTATGCCGGAGCCGTTCTTCGACCGATTTGCGGTCCGTGATATCCACGCCGAAGGCTACGATATTAATCACGTGGCCGTCCATATTTCTCATCGGTGAGAAGACCGTATCGACGATACGGTCGCCGACATTTGGGAAACAGGTCGTGAAATCGGCCCGGACAAGTTCCCCTTTGCCCGCTGATCGAATAGCGGTTTGGATGGCCCGAAGCTCTTCCGACTTGGTCCAGCCGATGTCCCAAAAGCATTTCCCGATGACTTTGTCTCTGGTCAGACCCATCAGGGTAAGTGGTGCCTCGTTCACATCCTCTATAACGGCGTCCAAGGAGAGGACAGCGACAAATCCATAGAGTGAGTCGAGCAGCTGCCTGAGACGATTGCGTTCAGCCACGAGAAGTGCTTCAGCCTGCTTCCGTTCGGTAATGTCGCGCACGACTGCGATAAAACGAGGGGGCGCACCGGTGAGTAGGACGCATTGCAGGTTAATTTCCACCGGTATCAGATGTCCGTCTTTGTGCTGATGGAGAGTTTCAAATGAGACGATCGGGACGAGGCCGAGTGTCAACGGTTCGAGAAGCGACCGAAATGTCATATGGTCGAAGTTGGGTTTGAGATCCAGAGGGGTCATCCGGAGAAGCTCTTCCCGGGAATAGCCGGTTTGTTGGATGGCTCCCTGATTCACATAGGCAAACAGAAGCGTCTCATCTTCAAAAATGAAGAGTCCGTCGCGTGTGGCGTCCAGCAAGCGAATCGCCTGCGCTGTGTCAGGTTTGATGTATTCCTGGCTATGTTTTGCTTGTGTAAGATTGGTGGCATCGTGCAGCACCAGCACAAAAAACGAGATGGCTCCCGATGCGTCAATGATTGGTTCCAATGTCCAGTCCCGGCAGGTGACGTCTCGCTCGGGGTAGTCCGGAAATATGAATGGGGAACCAAGGGCTCTGTGGGCAATTTTGCTCAGGCGAACGTCTGTAAAAATGGATTTCACATTTGAGGTGAGGAAGGCGAATATGCTGTGTCCTGGAAAGTCCTCCATCTGCTTTTGCCAGGCATGTGCATAGGATTGACTGACTCGGATGAAATGAAAGTCATGATCAAGGAGGGCCAGGCAGAGGGTGGTATTCTCAAAAAGTGCCTCTGTGAGGCCAGAGATCTCCTGATGGCGCATGATTCTCTCAGAGGTTGTTCTGTCTGATCCATTGCGTGAGGTGTCTGGGTGATACATGGGTTCTACACTTAAAGGAACAGGGAATTTCCTGAGCCTACGTATTGATCGTGATGATGTTCCGTCCTGGCGCCCACGGCGTACGCCTGCCTTGCCGAGGCTACTCCGCCGAAGTAGCCCACAAGCTACAAAGGTTGGAAGCCGTTCGACTGCAAAGGCGGGTGAACGAATCGGACGTTATGATATAATTCTAGCAGACGGTTGAGCTCCAGGGCTTTCCAGCCAAGGCCTCTCTTCGGGCGTCGGGATACCTCGCCGACGCCTATTCGCTTGCCTCGCTGAGTCGGCCATGCTTCGCCAAAGGCTGGCGAAGCGGGTTCTCCTTCGCAAGGCTTCGGAGCCGGGTGAAAATGCCCCTCATGTCTTCAACCAAGAGGCTTATTCTAGGGGAGAAGCTCCCGCGTATACCGAAGCCATTGAGAAAACGAGCGGGGATGTATGCCGTGATTCGCAAAGAGTGAAGAGGCCAGCCGGATAGCAACGGGTGGTATTGAGATGGAACGCAACTTATCATCCATGTTTGACTGCGATGAGAAGTCCTGCAGCGGCGACGATTCCTCCGAGACAGACGAGAAACCATTGCGTGTCCGGAAGAGAGGGGTCTGTCGGCGGTGGCCAATCTCCCATGAGTCCGAGCGCGATGAGACTGCACCCAAGGCCGACCAGGACTTTCCAGCGAAGTGCCATGTGCCATGATACTCCCTTGGGTTAGGGAACGGCCAGAGTCATCCATGCGGCAGAGCTCCACGGTGTATATATGTTGAGCCGAATCAGTTTGAGCGAGAAGGTCGGGTACATGAGGCTTTCTGCGGAGCCGGACGAATAAAACACCTCCTGGATTGAGACGCCTTCTCTCTCTCATCGCAAAGATTCTGTCTTCTTCATGATTCGCTGATTACTAAGCATTTTCCGCCATGAGATGAGACGAACGGTCTCGGGAATGCGCAATTACGTAACCGGTGGAACAAAAAATGTCACAATCGCAGCAGAACCACACGATGTCTCATGGACAGTGGGCAACCCCCCATAGGCTGTCTATGTGCTCAACCATTTAGGGATCTTCGTCCCCACGCGAATGTTCTCGACCCTTAATCGTGAAGGCACCGGTCTTGCTGTGGACTTCTTGTACTCACGTTGGTATCTTTTTCTGCACTATCGCTTGATTCGTTGTGCGCTCGATTGCCATGCGTACATGTGGATGGGAAGGAGGGACGATGAAGAAGTTCTTATTGCTAGGATTCGGCGTTCTATTTCTGACGGGTTGTTCGGTGCATGGGCATGGTCCTCGCGTCGGTCTTGGAGTATCGATGGGTGGGCCTCCGCCCGTTGTCGTTGCGCCACCGGCTCCCGGTCCTCCGGTTTGGGCTCCCGCCCACGGGCGTCGTGCAATGGGCGCCCATCGCTACTATTACTATCCCGCAAGCGACGTGTATTTTAATGTATCGACAGGAAGTTATTTCTACATGAACGGAGGAAACTGGCAAATGGCGATGTCACTGCCGTCAGCCCTGGTGATTGACAGCGGTAACTATATCTCTCTTGATCTGGACACCGATCGCCCGTACCTCTTTTACGATGAGCATCGTGTCAAATATAAAGGGCATAAGTTCAAGGGGAATAAGCATTTTAAGAAGCATGGAAAGGGACATGGACATCGAGGAAATCGCCACTAGGGTACGCGATAGAGATGTCGCAATGGTTTCCCCCCTTCAGCATGTTGCCAGGCTTTAGGTCATTTTTAGCGTAGTGCTGTCGTCGGCCGTGTTTCTCTTGCAGAGATAGGGTCGTCGACAGCCGGTGCGACTGGTCCCTCGGGACTTCCCTCCCAATAGTCTCTTTCCTCTTAATATCAGCCGGTGATATCCGACGGTTTCTCAGCCTGATCCTTCTACTAATGCAGTGACACCTTGCCGAGTCTGCTCCCTATTTCTCCACGGCATTTTCCGCTTTTGCCGAAGTCGTGAGACTGTGGGGTCCAGGTAGCCGTAGTATGCTGAGCGGCGAGTGCGAACAGCGAGAGAATACACATCGTCTTCCATATGTGTATCGGTGCGGTATCTGTCGGTAAGAGGGGAACCCGCTTCCGCGGGCATACAGTGTTGACTCTCGGGAATAAAGTGGGTCAGTATTTCGTATGTATAGCTCATATTTACCCGGAGGTGCTCTATGAGTCGGATGTTCGTGATCGGTGTGGCCATGATGTGGCTTGTGGGAGGAAGTGCGCTGTCGTTTGCAAGCGAGCTCGGCAAACTGCAATCAGATATGCTGAGTGAAAAAGAGCAGATGAAAGCGGGGGTACTGGGTGAGAAAGAGCAATTGAAGTCTGATGTGTTGAATAAGAAAGAGAAGATGAAATCAGACATGCGCTCCCAGAAGGACAAAATGAAGGCCGGCGTCATGAGTAAAAAGGAGGAGATGAAAGCGGGTGTGAAGGGGAGATCCGATGAGATGAAACACAAGGGGCAAAAGATGAAAGAGGCCGGCGAGAACATGAAGGGTGAAGTGCAGGGCATGGGGGATGAAATGAACAGTATGGGGAACGACATGAAGGGGATGGGAGGGGAGATGAAGGATATCATGTTGCAATAAGTCAGGACGAATCCTCGATCGCCTTGAAAGCACGGCCTGTAGACGGAAACATATTCGCCTACAGGCCATGGTGTTTGGGGATAGGGACGACATATAGGAAGAAAGGCCCAGCCGACCGGGAAGCGTGATTTGTAAATGGGAAACAGTATGGGGATCAATTCTGCGAAAATCCCTCATTTGTTCGATGTAGGCAAATAGAATCCTCCAGCCGAAGTTCTGACTTAGAAAATGGCATAAAGAGGCAGGATCAAGAATAGGGGGGTGCAGCCTGAGCTGGCCCGGGTTTCGTGGACACCCAGTTAAGACTCGTTCAGGCGTCGTTCGAATTCCAGCGGACTCACATAGCCGAGGCTTTAATGACGCCGCTGACGATGACGGAACCCTTCGATAAACACGAAAATCTCTCGACTCGCCTCGTCCCGGCTGTGATACGTCTGGTGATGGATGAGTTCATTCTTCAAGGTGCTGAAAACACTTTCTGCCACCGCGTGGTCATAGCCGTTGCCCTTCCCACTCATGCTCGGCGTGATGCCCTGTGCACGAAGCTGCTGTTGATAGGGGCCATAGGTATACTGCGCCCCGCAATCAGCGTGATGGATTAAGCCGGATTGAACTCGTCGTTGGCGGACGGCTATCGCGAGTGTCTCAAGTGTGAGGTGTTGATCCGGCTTGTCTCGGATCGCCCACCCAATGACTTGCCGCGAACAGAGATCCGGCAGCACTGCCACATAGAACCAGCCGGCACGGGTGGACACTAACATGATATCCCCCACCCAGACACGGTTGAGTGCCGACGCGACAAACTGCTGCTGCAACAGATAAGGGGCCGGTGGCGTGAGCTTATGATGCGCAACGCTCACTGGAAGCGTCGGACTCGCGTCGCCTCGAGTTGCCAGGTTTTCCACAATCAGGCGAATCGATAGCGTGCGCACTGAATCTCGCGAGACTGCGCCTCTCTCCAGAATTTCAGAACCCCGTATTCCTCCCGCATCTCCCGGTGGCTGAGGAAGAAATTTCCCGAGTGGATCTTCATAATCTAGGGATGATATCCATTAATCGCACTCAGTCTCTGGCCGAGGAGAACCTTCGAACAATGACGGCGGAACTCTACTGTGAATGAATGGAATGCGTCATTAGGTAACAGGCTGTTTGACGCTGGTCGTTAATGGAGGATGCTATGTATACCAACCTCTACGCCACTGGGTGTTGAGATGCCAGCTAATTGGCAAACCCACTGAGAATCACCAGATTCATTCTTCCCAGGTGAATCCATTCGGAGTCATATTGAATCGTAATGATGCACTAGGTGTCCCATCCTCTACGAAGGCAAAGCCAAAACACCTCAACTTTGTAAGTAATTCATGCTGATAAGCCTTGGCCCGCTATATGCTTTATGACGACATCAAATGCTGCGAGGCTTCCAATGACAAGAGGGGCATTGCATGACATGAGATGTGGCAGATAGCGATAGTAATGCGGCGGATGAGGATCACGGCGATCTATAGCTAGTCGCAGACCAGTCAGAACCATCCTGTACATCGGATCTATTCCTATCTGCTGCGTCAGCTGACGATCACCCGGACGAATCATGTTTTGGAGGAAGCACTCGCGATAATTCAGATAGATCCAGATGTTTGGGAAGAAGAGAAACGTCCTATTAGAATTTGTCGTCGATATTTCCATCAGGAAATGACACATTGCTGTCTCTGAGCCGTTTATTAGTGAGGTCGAGGAACAGAATATGAAACAGAATATTATTGTTTGTGCAGACGGCACCGGGAACTTAGGTGGAGAAACGCCTGACACCAATGTTTTTAAGACCTATAACGCGGTCGACATTCACCGGAAAACTGTGAAACAGATCACGTTCTACGATGATGGAGTTTGAACAGCTAAGAACAAATATTGGAGGACGATTTCCGGGGCAGTGGGTTTTGGTTTCAAACAAAATGTCTGCGACCTCTATGAGTATCTTGCGAAGAACTACAATCCGGGAGACGATGTGTTCCTGTTCGGTTTCAGTCGAGGCGCTGCAGAAGTTCGTGCCCTTTCAGGATTTATTGCTGCCGTGGGTCTTCTTGACGGGAGGACGCTCAGCTATACGGAACTTAAGGAAGGGATTGAGAAAGCCTACGGCGAATATCAAACGATAGGAGGTACACACACCGATCTTGCCAAGCCTCAGAATGGACGGCACGGCGCCATTCCAATCACATTTATCGGAGTGTGGGACACCGTCTCGGCCTTAGGTTTCCCGCAGCACTGGAAGATTACGAGCATCGGCATGTGGGTGCTGAATCTCATCTTCATGGGGATTGATCGATTCACTGACTGGTTCCTCCCGCATCGTTGTTACAACTATGAACTCACTAAGAATGTGGACCATGCCTACCATGCTCTTGCAATCGATGATGAGCGGCTATCGTTCGAACCAATTCTCTGGGATGAAAATCTTGGTGATCCAAAAGAAACGACTATTGAACAAGTATGGTTTGCCGGATCCCATTCGAATGTGGGCGGAGGGTATGGCCGTGCTGGTCTGGCAGAAGTCACACTGGATTGGATGATGGAGCGAGCTTGCAGACACGGACTTATACTAAAAGACGGGAAGCGTGACGAGATCCGTTGGAACACGAATGTATATGGTCGGCTCTATGATTCGAGGGATGGCTTTGCCGTGTATTACCGGTACCAGCCACGTAATATCCAACGACTCTGTGAAGGGAAATTGCGACAGGGAGACAATATTAAAATCCACAAAACTGTCTTTGAGCGGATCGAAAGGAAATCACAACACTACGCTCCGGGACATCTTCCAAACAGCTGCGATGTAGTAGATTCGTCTGTGCCCTCTAAAACACAAACGTTGACTATCAATAGGGAGGAATGGGAGAAAGCCCAAAATCGGATCAACAAATGGGTGTCTAAGAGACAATGGCTCTATGGAGTGTTTCTTGAATTTACACTGCTTGTGATCATCAGTGCAGGGTGGTTTTGGAAATGGCCACCTGGGGAAATAGGAGCACGTGAGCAATATGATGCTTGGTCATTTCATTGGTCCCTAAATCACATTGCTGATGTCTTAACCTATGTGCTTCCCGTTTTCTTTAAAGGGCTCATCACTGTAGCCGTATTACAATATCCGATTATTTTTGGAATGGTGGTAGTCTTTTTAATTGTCCTTTGGCGTCTGAAAAAGTATTTCCTGAAAGAAAACAAAATCGCCTGTTATGAAGCAAGTAAGCTGCTGGTGGCGGCCTGCAAAAAACTTGGTATCGGAGGAGGGTCCGGAATTGCGGACAATGTGGTAAGTGAGAGCCTGGCTTCATCGAAGCGACCGCCCGGTGGCGAACAGAAGGAGCAAGGTAACCAAGCGAATATGGTGGAACCACAGAGCAACCGTTAAGAATCGGATGTCATTGGCCACGATCAAAGTGGAAAAGACGGTGCGGAATTGGTGGCGCAGTTCCGGGTTCATCCCGCCCAGATCACTGAATGGAAGCAGCAACTGCTGGTCAGGGCGGCCAAGGTGTTTGGCAGGGCAACGTGTTTGTGGGGTAGTTGTGGCGGAACCTCAAGTATAAAGAGGGCTATATTTCTAGGCCCATGACACCGTCCCTGAGGTCCAGCAGGGACTGGCAGGGTATCTGACATTCTACAATCAAAAAATAGGGTCAGGATTTGTTATCTTGACTATGTGTGATCCTTTTCTGTCAGTCTGCACGCTCAGAGCGAATCAGTCAAGATCTTGATCTTGCCAATGTGCAATCATGTCATCGCCTGGATGAGTCGCGCGCTGAATACCATGCTGCCCCCCGGTGCTTAGGGTGTGTCCTGGGAGCGGCGTCGGTGCTTTTTACAAGGAAATGCCTCATATGCCTTTATGCGAGGAATGGTGGGGAAGGAAGATTTCGAGGTATGTATCGTGTGGGTATCCAGGAAACGGGAACGTTACACTAACTCAAGTCGCACCTTGCGCCCGAGTGCGGCGGCAGCACGGTTCAATGTGTCCAAGCTCACGGCTGTATTTTGGGGATCAAGTACGCGATCAAGCTGAAAGCGTGAGGTTTTCATCCGCTTGGCCATTTCGCTTTTAGTGATATGCGCTGCTTTCATCGCATCGGCCAGTTGCCATGCCAGCACTTCCTTAATGGCTTGCTGACTGACTGCTTCGTAGATGCCTTCCTCTTTCAGCCAGTCATCAACTAAGGTGCCTCTATGCGGATTTGTCGATTTCTTCCTCATCATTCCACCTCCTTCATGCGGTTGCGGGCAAGATCAAGGTCGTGCGCCGGTATCTTCTGTGTCTTCTTGATAAATCCATGCAGCACAAATAACTCGCCCTCAGCAGCACAAAATAGTACCCGTGCGATCCGCCCGCGTGGGAGCTGTGTCCGAACTTCCCAGAGTCCATGACCCAATGCACGGCATAAGGGCATGCCTACAGGAAAACCAAATTCAACGCGAGCTAAATCCTGACCAATGGCATGCCGGTCTGCAATCGGCAAAGACCGAAGCCACTCCAATACCGGATTCGCTCCCCCGGCTGTGTGGTAAAACCGTGCGACGATCTTCTTCCTTTGCCGCATAAACTCCTGCACATGATGTACTATGTGTAGTACATTGTCAACGAAAAGACTGCGTGCTGTGAACAGAGGTGAGGGAGGAATACGCGAAGGAATTTATCCGATCACGAAGATTATGATAAAGCCATAAGGAGCGGTCGGCACGAGCAAGCTTGGTTTGTAATGGGGAAACAGCGAAGGGGGTTATCCGCTGACAATCATTACGATAAAGCGATAAAGATTCAGTGGCTCTCACGAAGTGCGGTTTGGTGGCGGTGACCCGGATTGAACGGGTGACCCGCGGCTTATGAGTCCGCTGCTCTGCCAACTGAGCTACACCGCCACGGGCAAGAAATTAACGGGTTGGCGTCTCGGAGTCAAGGTGGAGGACAGATTAATATTCTATGGATAGATCAGAGAAACTGCGGCTGTGTCCTTGGCGACGTGTCTGTGGCGCAAACTTCTATGTCATGAATATATCAGCGAAAATCGCACATGTGTAGGTGATGGCCTATAAAACTGGCCCTATCCACATTAGCCTTGTGATCGAGCGAGCTTGACCCATGTGGTCGGCCCGACGATTCCGTCCGGTTCAAGTCCGTGCTTTCGTTGAAAGCGAGTCACGGCGACGACGGTTTCCGGGCCGAATCGTCCGTCTATCGTAACACGTTGACCGGCGCGGCGAAGGGCGCGCTGAACACTCTTGACATCCCGTCCCTTCAACGGCGGATTTTGCAATTGGAGCTTTCTGCCGATAGCATCTACTTTCGTCGTGCTGATGCGGCGAAGGAGTTTCTCGGTTTTCGGACCGACGGATCCGTCGGCTCTCAGTCCGTGTTGGCGTTGAAATCTACGGATTGCAGTGGCGGTGGTTTTCCCGAAGACGCCGTCAACGCGAACAGAGAATCCCTGTTGCCGCAAGAGACGTTGCAGACGGACGACTTTTGGCCCTTTCATCCGTGGACGCGTCAGTTGTAATTGCTGATAGGTTCCCTTCATCAAGGTTTGTCGCGGCTGAGATATCGTCGTTGGACCGGTGACTTGCCGTGATGAGGCGGTTTGCGTCTGACGGGCTGTCAGAGTCGTGAGATGGCTGCGTAATTCCTCATTTTCACGAAGTTTCTCTTCCACCTCCTGTTGCAATGACGCATGCTGAGCACGTAATTCCGCATTGTCGTTGTCCAAACGTTGACGTTCATCCAAGGCATCGTTCAAATCGGCTCTCAGTTCTTCGATTTCATGCTGCAAGGCAGGAGGCCAGTAATCGCAACCGGCGAGTCCAAATCCCGTAAGTGCAAGAGCCGTATAGGTCAGATATTTCTTGATCGGATGGATGAACATGTCTCACGCCTCCTTAGGCCAAGCTGTATACGATATCACGAGGATCCCGTTCTTCCTCGCATGTTTACACAAGCATCCTGGTCAGTCAACATTCTTCGCCGGCTTCGAGATATTGATCGTAACAGTCCTGGTGCCACGCGATCGATTCCGCGGGGTGTGTGATGGATTTCTCCACCGTTTCCACCGACACATTGTTATGACGGAGGTCGACAGGCTTCCCACATACTTGGCAAGAAGGGCTCGGTGACGTCTCTGTCGATAATCCAGGCCTGTTCGTGTCGGATGCTCTCATAATCGTGTGCTCCCTATTCTGTGACTTTGATACGTGTGTGGCAAGCTTTTATGCTGTTGATGAGAACTGTGACAAGCTCCAAGATTAGAAAGCCGCGCAGAGTGACGGTGTTGTTTTGGCTCGGCTCCATATTCGGTTTTCAAGTATCCGGAAATATGCGAGAGGATCCGAGGTAGGAACGGCTCATGGTCCCCAGTAGTTCTACCTGCATCGTAATCGTTTTTCCAGCCCAGGGGTGATTGGCATCGAGTCGCTCCACTCCTCGCATCACAGCATGGTTTCCTGACCTGAAAACCATGGGACCTCTAAAGAGGGTAGGGTCTAGCAGGGTGCGGTCTTCTAAGCCGGCCATAATAGCTACGTGTACGTGGTCTTACGGACGGACGAGCTGATGATTGATTCGTCTCATAGGGGATTTGAGAAACTGTACCCCCTTCACGTCGGGAGTATCCTCCAGAGCATAACGTCCATTCGATACTATCCCGACCTGATATGTCAGGCTGGCGACTCACAGTAAAACGTGAGAGGGCGTTGAGGTAAACTAGGTGATTCCCCGGTTCTGACTGGGAAATACCCTAGTTCACCTGTGTTATTCTCGTTAATCGTGAAACGTCAAAGGTGAAACGTGAATGGAGCATCGAGACAGTGTCGTTGGGTTATGCGTGCTGAAACTCTTTAAGGGGGGCGATGTTGGTTTGATAGGAGCGCCGTATGACCTTGGCTTAAGACTCGATGAGACTGCAGGGTCAGATCGAGCCGTTTCGGGAACTCTTTAGTAGGACCATGGTATCACCCTCTTCAAGGTGACTGACTTGGTCGAGTTCCGCAAGGGGGATAATCTTCTCGCCACGGTATAGGCGAAGGAGGACATCAGGTTTAAGAGCAGCGGGCGATTTTCCGACTTCATCCTGTCGAACCGAACGTTCCTCTAGACTGACGTTGCCTCGGGCGGTCAGCAGATCATCCAAATAGTGGACGATATGTCCGTGATCCACCGCGGCGGCGAGAATATATCCGCCGAACGTCGCGGGCGAGACGATCGCATCGGCGCCTCCCTGCTTGAATAGTTTGACGTTTTCTTCTTCTTTCGCACTCACAATCAATCGGGCGGTGGGATTCAGGTGGCGGGCGGTTAAGAGGATAAGCGCACTGGCATCGTCTCGGCCGGCCGTGATGATCACGCATTTGGCCTTCTCAATCACGGCGTCACGCAGCACTGTCTCCTGTGTGGCATCGGCTTGAATTGCCGCGATGCCCAGTGATCCGGCCAGCCGCACCCGCTCTTCCCTCTGATCGATGACCACGATCTGATCCGCCTGGGCGCCTCGCGACAACAATTCTTTTGTCGAGGAGAGGCCGGTATGGCCGAACCCACAGACGATCAGGTGATGATTCAACATCGATTGCAGCTTCGCCATGCGATACCCCTCCATGTATTGGCGTATGATCAATTGGTAGGCGGTCCCCAAGAAGAGAAACCAGAGTCCGAATCGGATTGGTGTCACCACTAGAGCATCAATAAGGCGCGCGCTGGTCGAAACCGGGACAATATCCCCGTATCCAACCGTCGAGACCGTGATCATCGTGAAATAGACGACGTCGGTGAACGACACCTCGCCGTCCAGCTGGTCACGGAGCCCGTCACGGTCCCACCAAAGCAAGGCAAAGGCGATGGTGAACAATAAAACCGCGAGGAGTATCCTGGTCGCCAGGGTCTGTGAGGGGGACCAGGCATCCGGGGTAATGACGATCCGTGGAGATTCGGTCAGTCTCTTTCTGCGGATAAGAGACCATACGCGGTCAAGGAGGCTGTGCTGTGGTGCTGGAGAGCTCATGTGGTCTTTTTTGCTCAAGATTCGGCACGGAAACTGGTCGTGCTCACGGGTCAGGTCTACGAACAGCGTCTATGAATCCGAGTCAGGAGGTTGTGCTGTTTCTTGTTGTCGGCGGAGTTGATTCTCCAGTTCCCGAATACGTTCCCCCTGGGAGGTCACCGTGGTTTCGAGTGAGCGTCTTGTGCGGCTGGTTCTCCAACGGCCGCCTAGGGAAGCCAGTAATGCCAGGACAATGCCGGATCCGACCGATCCGAGAATAACCAGTACCAAGGAGGTTTGATATTCCCAGGCGAGGAATTTGACGATGACGGTATCCGTATTTTGCAGCGCGAACGCCGCAGTTCCTATGGCCAGCAGGAGAGCAGCAATGAGGACCGTCATATTACCCTGTCTACTATATAAGGATCTCTGGAACGCATGTCCCACCATGGTGATGAGTCGACTTCATGCCGTCGAATACCGTCACTTCCGTCAAAAAAGTTTCGGACAAGGTATTGATGGCCTGTATGCTCTGCTTTGTGATTCTGCTGAACATGGTTTGCGCCAATCCTATCAGGCTCTCGCATCGTCAGCTCGAACTTCCTCCGGTCGGAGGAGTTTCCGGGTGCGGCGGTGTGGGCTGGAGCGGCCAGATTCGAAGCCCCGGGGCCTGGTAGCCCTTCGGCAGGTATTGATCGGGAATCGCCGTCCTGTTTCCGTCACGGATTTGGGTGTAGTGCGGCGACATGATTTCAAGACCAGCCTCATGAAATTGATCCTGAATGTGCTGGTGCAATTCTGCATAGATGGCGGCCATCTTGTTGGGATGACCGGTGTAGGCGTTAATCTCGTAGGATACGTAAAAGTCGTTCAGGCCGGTCTGTAGAACAAACGGCGGGGGCGATTCCAGAATATGTGTTGTGCGTTCGGCGGCGGCGATGAGCAACTCGTGAACCCTTCGCCAGGGAACGTCGTAGCCGATAGTGACGGTCGAATGAAGAATAAGAGGCGGAGGATTCATCGCCGACGAGCTGAAATTGATGATGTGCGAGCTCAACACCAGGGCGTTAGGAATGGTGACGTCGACGTTCTTGATGGTTCGGATTCTGGTTACTAAGAGCGTTTTTTCGGTGATGTCTCCGATCGTTTCGGCGATCTTGACACGGTCACCGATGCTGAACGGACGCATGTAGGTGAGCACGATGCCGGCCACGATGTTGCTGAATGATCCGGCGGCGCCCAACGACACCAGGACGCCGAGAAAGACGGAAATACCTCTGAACGCTTCAGATTGAGATCCTGGTATGTAGGGAACGATTGCCACAGCGGCCAATACCAGGGCAAAGAATCGGACGATCTTGTACGTGGGAGCGGCCCATTCACGGTGAAATCCGACGAAGGTGATTGCGCCTCGCTCAATGCCCATGAAGAACAGGTAGATGAGCTTGATGATGTACCTCGTGACGAAGGCAATCACCACGATGGCGATGATGTCGGGGAGCGAGGAAACAAATGTCAGGGCAATCAATTTGATCGGTTCGAAGAGATAGCCCCACAGTTCAAGAGACAGCGTGTGGGTTGCAGGAAAGAATCCCAGGATCGACGTGACGTAGAGGTAACTTAAGGATGCATAGGCTACGAATTGCAAGACGCGCAGGAGGCCCAGCACCGCTTCGGCGATCTGAGAGCCTGCCAGCAGTTCTACCCGTTGGATCTTGAGTGAGTATTGTGTGATACGTCCCCATCGAGAGACCTTCTCTATCGCGCGAGGAAACAGATGATGGAAGACTTTCAAGAGGCCGAGAAACAATGCCGTCGCAATGAGCGTCAGCAGCAGGCCTGCGAAGAGACTTCCCCAATTCGCATTCAAGCCCTGTAACCGATCTAACGGCACAGCGACCGCCGCGAGTAAACGCTCCTCAAATTCACGAGTTTGCGGGAAGAGGTCCAAGACAAAATGAAAATAGGCGTACAGGGCAAAGACGGAAAGGATGACGCGGAGAAATTTGCTTAGATACAGAAGGCCATCGGTGAGCTGGTTCGCTGAAACCAGTTCGATATCTCGGAATGAAACGGTGCGGAGTCGTGTTCCACGCCACGCATTGAGTGCATCATAGAGCAGAGGAAAGCCGATCGATGCCGCCAGGGCAAAGAAGATCAAGAGCGCGGTGGCGACGCCGGCCCACAGTAGATCCCGCAATTCGATTTGTGTCGCGGGTGGCGGAGCCGGCTGAAGCGACGGTTTGGGAACAGGTTGGGGCTTCGGTTCCGAAGGGGAAGGGATTGCTGCGCCGACCGCGTTGCGTATCCGGTCCGTCTGCTCTTTGGCGAGCAGATCTCGTGGTTTGCCTGCAGCCATCGCTTCGGTTTCGGTGATGACGTACAGGACTTCATCGGACGTCACAATGTAGGAGGTATGCTCATGGTCTTCGAACCGCAGACTGTCAAGGACGGTTCGTTCGGATCGAGCCAGCCGTTCGAGTCGCTTCTCGATAGCCGCTGCTCTGACGGATGGGTCGATATTGGCCAGCCCTGTGTGGATAGAGAAGAGGGTTTGGCCGTTGAACCGTACCGGTGCGGCGGAGTTGGGAGAGGAGAAATCGGCTTGAACTGTGCCGGTGGACAACAATAGGAGGAGCATCGCCCAGAAAGCTCCGAGGGCTCGGAGAAATAGTACATGCTGTCGTAGATGTCGGGCGTGCTGTTTTAACTCTGCCATCAGGATGATCTCCCGGATTACCGGAACAAATTGGTTGATTTTGCCACAGGCGTGCAAGCTAAAACACCCTCATTCTCACAAGGTCTTTTGGGAGGACGGGTTTAGTTGCCAAATATTCAAAGGTCGAGCATAATTGCACGGTACGTCGTTCGAAAGCCTTGCCTGAAAAAGGTCTTATCTGATGCCGATGTTAAGCGTCCAAATGGTGTTAGGGCTGACCGGACTGGTCATCCTGATCGGTCTGGCCGGTGAGGTCGTGTTCAAACGCACCGGCATTCCCAGCGTCTTATTATTGATGGGATTCGGGATACTGCTGGGTCCGGTCTTTCACTTGGCTGAACCGGCCCAGGTGATGAAGCTTGCCCCCTATTTCGGCACGCTCGCACTGCTCGTCATTCTCTTCGACGGCGGCATCAATCTTCACATTATGAAAGTGATCAACGAGACGCCCATGGCGCTCTTGTATTCGGTGACGGTGTTCGGTTTGACGATCGTCGCCATCATGGGGTTCTACGTCTGGTGGATGGACGGGAGGTGGCTCCACGGGTTGCTGCTGGGGACGATTCTCGGCGGAACGGCGGCTGCCATTATCATTCCAGTGACGTCGAAAATGGCGTCGCTCAGAGATTCCGCCAAAGTACTTCTGAGCCTGGACTCGGCCATTTCCGAGGTCTTTGTCGTAGTGCTGGCCTTGGCGCTCATGGGGACGATGAAGGAGTCTCCCGGCTGGGGGGGCGGGTTCTTCCGTGAAATTTTTCATGCTTTTTGGGATGCCATGATGCTCGCAGTCTTGGCCGGTGCCATGTGGGCGAGATTGCTGGCCTGGCTTGAGGGGAGAGCCCTGTCCTACATGCTCACCATGGCGGCGATCTTGGTGCTCTACTACGTAGCAGAGGTCATCGGAGCGAACGGCGCCATCACGATCCTCTTGTTTGGTCTGGTGTTAAGCAACATGGAGTTTCTCGTCGGGAGGTTGGCCAAACCGATTCGAACTTTGATCGGCTATGAATTGGACCAGGCAAAATTCGTCTTGAGTGAATTCTTGAAACGGATGAACGAAGAGTTGTCGTTTTTGGTGCGGACATTTTTCTATGTATTGTTGGGGTTGATTTTGGATTTCTCTGCTTTGACGGGCAGTATCGCACTGACCAGTCTTGGGTTATTTGCGATCGTCGTGGTCGTTCGGGCTATCGTAACCGAGGTGATCGGACGTACGACGACTTCTTGGAATCCCGGTGAGCGGTTTGTTATTGCCGCGATGTTCCCCAGGGGCGTCGCCACTGCGGTCATGGCGTTTCTTCCTATAGCCAGCGGTATTGAAGGGACCGAATTATTTCCGATTTATGCGCTGACGGTCATCGTGCTTGGGGTAACGGGGATGACGGTCATCTTGACGGTGTATCAACGGTGGAGCAATGTAGAGAAAAAAGTCGATCAAGTGCCTCAGCGGTCCGCGCCGGCCTGAGATCACCGATGGAACGTTCGTCTCTATTGGTACTCATGGTAGTCAGGTCGTGAAAAGTGAAAGGTGAAAGGTGAGACGTAAAAAGTGGTGAAAAGAATATCCGATAGCGTGACGTTCTGAAACCATTTACCGACAGGCTTTACCCTCGTGTCTCTCGACTGCAGACTTGTTTGGGGCGGTTCAAAATCTCCCGCTCGGCATCCAACCAATCCTGAAGATCATCGCCTTGGTGGTATCCTCGTGCTTCATAGAGCGAATAGGCCCGCACGGCGATACGCTTTCGCAGTTTTGGGGACAACCGTGTCTTTTTTTCTGAGAAAATAGTCTCTCTGTACAACGCAGCATGAGTTTCGCAGATACCGTGACTGACACGCAAATCGTCTTCCGGCGGCCAGAACGCCAGCAACGATGGAACGCCTTCTTTTTCACACCAGGCACAGACGACCTTCATATACCATTACGCTCCAGGTTGATTGTCCCTCATCAGATAAACTGGCTTCCTATACCGCAATCGGTTCCCACGGCTCTGTTCGCAATCACCATCCTCCGTCATTGATGATGGCGCCGGTCTTCATCATATCCTTGTTATTCAGACGTATGCCTCCTTGTTAGATATGCTTGGGCACATTCTGTGGCAAATACGTGAAATGTATCTGCATGGCCTCAATCGATGTTTCGGGTGTCGCTTCATCTCGTTTGTCATGCCGATCCGGCTGGTATCGCCCTGATGAAGCACGGGTTCTCGTGCGTTGGCCGCATACGTATTCGAGTATGATGAGGATGAGACCTCATGACCGAGCTGATACGACGCATGCCTGAGCTCAGTGTAGATCGAAGGATCCTAAAACCCCATGCGCAGATTCAGACTGCTAGCTGACGGCTTAAAATCTCCTGCTCGGCATCCAACCAATCTTGAAGATCACCGCCCTGGCGGTATCCGCGCTCTTCATAGAGCGCATAGGCACGGGCTGCAATACGGTCGCGCACCCCATTCGAATCAGCCGCCGCCCCCTGAACCGCCTCTGCAACTACGGCTTCATGCTTAATCTGAGTCTCGGTTTTCTGGGCTTTCTCGCTCGCTCCTGACTGTCGTGTTTTCATCGTGGACCTCCTTATAATGTTGATGTGGAAACTTCTGCTGCTCCCACAGGAATCGGGTGGGGCAGGTACGGCGCTTCAAGGCATGACAGAGGGAAAGCCGGGGTCTTGCCGATGCGCCGAATCGTTTCGGCGATACGTTGCGGCTTTCCCCAGTCGCTCCAGAGTACGTCAGTCAGCTCCATGACTGACACGCGGTCAGGCAATTGCTGGAGCAGTTGAGATGAAAAGTTGTATGCCGGCATCTCTCGATAGACATCGGTCATCACGGCAGACTCATCAGCGGTTTCCCACGATGCCGTCATTCGTTCGAACAGGGGCATCATATCCGGGAAGCAGTGCCAGCCTGTCTGCCACAATGTCTCCACCGTGGCCGTCAGCACCAAGGTGTTCCACAATCCACCGGCGCGCAATGCGGCGTCAGCTTGGGCCGGTTCCGGTTTTTCAAGGAATGAGGTGACGGCATGAACCGGATGTCCAGGTGAGCTGCCCAACTGAGGACCTCGCTGAATCCATCCGTATTCCGTCTCCAACCGATCCGGCCGGACACCCAGCAGGAGGAGGTGGTCCAGAGACTCATTTACCGCCGCCACGGCTTGCTTGACCATGGTGATAAAGCGGCGCTCCGGATAGATGAAGTGATCCGAGGGTTGAATGACGATCAGTGCCTGTGGGTCGCGAGCCCGTATATAGGAGAGGGGCAGGAAAATTCCTGCTGCAGTGTTGCGGTTTGTCGGTTGATGGATCAATTTGCCGATCAGTCGCTTGCTCAGCTGACCCTTTGTGTAAGTTCGATGGTGTTCTGCTGCCACCACCACGGTTCGTGCGGCTGTTGCAATTCGGTTTGCGCGATCGACCGTGTGTTGGAACATCGAGCGCGTACCGACAAAGGTGCAATATTGTTTAGGACGATGTCGTCCTAACCATCGTAGGACAAGTGGCTTGACTCGCTCCCCTTCTCCTCCTGCGAGTATGATCGACCAGACGTTCTGTTGTGTGAGGTGCCGGGTAGTCATGGGCTGTGCCTTTCTTTTCAGATTTCTGCCTGAATATTTTGGAAACTGTAGTGGAAACTATAGTGGACGCATGGATTCCGCTTTTCCGAAAACGGATGATCATCTTCATCGGCGACGACTGAGTGGAACAAGCGATGGATCCAGCATGTGGTCGCACCCGCCGGTACGTTTCCGATTCATGACGACCGTCGTATCCACCCACTCCACGCAATTGACGCAGCGCCAGGGTTGATCTGCGGACGGCTCCGAAGCTTCTAACAACAACGAATCGTTAAAAGCCGTGACGATACACCCTCTACATCGGACGCAGACAGGTTCTTGACGGGTCCGTTCAGTCGTCGAAACCGGAAAATAATGTCGTGCGGCATCATGTCGAGAAGAGATCCCTCTCTCAAAGGCATCACCGGCATAGTATGTAGGGAGCATAAGTGCATCGTAGTGCCTAAGCCACTAGGGAAGCGTCTAGTTTCTTGTGCAAGTGTTGCTAGTGGCAGAGTTGTCAGGAAGGTGGGGAGTGGAACTTGTTGCCGGATCAGTGCTTCTGCTCAATACGTCGTGTGTCCTAGGTAGATTGGTAGATAAAACAAGTTTCTTACCTAGTATGACTCGGGGTTCAAATTCTACAGAATGAAGAGTAGAATAGTGTCATTCGTTAACACATTATAAAGAAGGGGGAGCTTCATGAAGGAAAAGCAGACACTGGGCATGGGAATGTTGGGGGTCATCGGAGTTGGCTTGGCAGGGTTGGTAGGGTTGGCCGCTTGTGATCAAAGCCAACCTCCTGCACCGGCAAAACAGGAAGCGCCTGCTCCAAAGGCTGAGACAGCACCTCCAGCTGAACCCGCTCCTGCTGCAGAGGCCTCGTCCGAAGAGGGTTCTGCTCCTGAAGGCGGCGATGCCGCTGCAGCTCCCAAGGCTGCAGAAGGACAAGCAGGTGAAGGAGCCGCTGGTGCGGCTGATGCCAAGGAAGGCCAGTAAAGTTGTCGACGAGAGCGTATCGATATACCCCTTGGAGCCAATATCAAGACAGTGGTGAGATGTTGCCGTCAGTGGACCGGCATAGCGCCAAGACGATCTCATGACCAGATAACCGGTGGTGTGTCGTTTTGACCAAATAAGTCAGGGGTATTTTGTCTGGTGAGTCGAGAGGCTTGCCTCAGCTCTCTTTGGAGGCTTAGAGCGGGATAGATTCCGTCACATGTGACGGTGTCTGTCCCGCCACACTGTAAACTTCTCCCGTTTGCGGACTTCCATCTCAATCTGCTGTCCTCAATCTCTTTCCAACTGTGTGATGTACCATCTAATTCGTGAGTGATGGCGGTTTGAGCCGGCTATCAGTTTCGATAGGGAACACTTCGCCTGGCTCGGAGCACTACGTTTGTTCCGTCTCAATCATGACGTGCGGGAGTCTTTGGGGTCGATAGTGTCCCATTCTCATAAAAAGGATGAGAGAGGACTGTGCGCCGGTTCTGTGACCGCAGAGGTCCCGCCTTTGTTGCTCAGGTGGATTTCCTGAAAGACGCAATGCAGATTGATTCAGTCTTTAGAGATAAGTGATGGGTTGAAGAGAAGATTGAAGGACGTATGAGATGAGCTAGGGATTGTCCTAGTACGCCGGCCTTCTCTGATTCGGTACAATACTATCGTTCAAGGGGCTGAATGTGTACCAAAGGAGTGAAGCATCATCTATGAGGAAAAGAGGTTCCGGCAAGACCACAGGACAACGCAGAGAGGTTGTGACCCCTTCGGGGCGGAAGTTGCGGAGGTCGACCAAAGGAAAGTCCGTCTCGAAAGGTCTCATCCGTTCTGACGGTCGCTCGAAAGGCTCCCTATCATCAAAAACTTCTTCATCGAAGTCCGAGCGTTTGTCGCAGGAGATTCAGTCTCAGGCCAACGAATTAGCGAGAAAGAATAAGGAGCTGCGGCAAGCGCACCTGAAGGCAGAGGAGGAGAGTCAGAAGTATCGATATCTATACGAAACTATTCCCGTCGCCAGTTATACCCTTGATGCACAGGGAACGGTTCTCGACCTGAATGAAGCCGGCGCCATGCTGTTGCGATCATCTCGTCACCACCTCGTCGACCGACGCTTTCACGTATTTATCTATGAGTCTGATCGTTCGCTGTTTAGGGGGTTCATGCGCAAAGTATTGAAGGGGGCTGGGCACGAACTCTGTGCCGTTCGGTTGGCAGACGATCAGACCCTATCATTAGTGTTGGTCGGTGTTAGGCGAAACAACCATGAGCGGAAAAGGGCCGTCGTGCAACTTGCGGTGATGGATGTGACCGGGTTTATCAGGGTACAGGGGGTCTTACGGGATTCCAACGAGGCGCTCGAAGCCACGGTCAATGAACGGACAGAGCAACTCACTGATGCGCTGGGGCGATTGAATCAAGAAATTGAAGAGCGTAGGTGCGCCGAAGATCGGCTATCGCTGTTGAATGATTCATTGGAACAGCGCGTAAATGAGCGGACCATAGCCTTGGCCGAAGCCAACGAACGGTGGGAGTGGGTGGTGCGGGCGACGCATGACGGCGTGTGGGATTGGGATCTTGTACGCAATAAGGCCTATTTTTCACCTCGCTGGAAAGAGATGCACGGAATCCAAGATGGCGACCTGTCGGAATCATCGGAGGAGTGGTCATCCCGTATCCATCCGGAAGACCAACAGAAAGTAGGGGATAAACTTGAGGCATATTTGGCCGGCATAGTCCCTGAGTTTTGGGAGGAGTATCGCATTCAACGGAAAGACGGCATCTATATTTGGGTGCTTGACCGGGGCGTCGCCGTTTTCGATGAAGAGGGGCGGGCTATCCGCATGGTCGGGGCGGAAACAGATATTACCTGGCGCAAGGAATCAGAGGAGGCGTTACGCAGGAGCGAGCAGGAGTTTAGAACCTTGGCTGACAATGTGCCGGCCTTGTTCAGCTATATCGGTCTGGATTTCCGCTATCGATTTGTCAATAAACGGTACGAAGAACTATTCGGGCGTCACGATAAGACGATGGTGGGGATGACCGTCTTCGATCTACTTGGTTCCGATGGCTATGCCGTTGTAGAACCGTACTTGAGAAAGGCGCTTGAAGGGGAATCGGTTGCATTTGAGTATGAATTGAAGGTGCCTGGTGACGGCATACGATACTTGTCGGTGCAGTATGTGCCGGATAGGGGGAAACAAGGGGAGGTGAGAGGTCTTTTCGCGCTATTGGCCGATGTGACGGCGCTGAAGCTGTCCGAAGCGGCGTTGCGAGGACGGGAGGCTGAACTACGCGCGCTCAATGCCAAGTTGGTGCAGGTACAGGAAGAAGAGCGGAGAAGGATTGCGCGGGATTTGCATGACGATGTGACGCAACGGCTGGCGGCGTTGACTCTGGAATTGCATGGGATGAAGCGCTATGCCGTTGAAGCCGGATGCGATCCATCGATCGTGTCAAAGGTCAAAGGTCTTGGAGAGTCCGTTGAGCGGCTGACGACGGATGTACAGCAATTAGCGCACCATCTCCATCCGTCGATCTTAGAACATGCGGGGTTGGAGGCTGCTGCGCGCGAACATGCGGACGAGTTTAGCGCGCGAACAGGGTTGCTGACAGAGGTGTTGGTGCGGGACCTTCCCAAGGAGGTGCCTCTCGATCAGGCCACCTGTCTCTATCGTGTGTTGCAGGAGAGTCTACAGAATGTGCGAAAGCATGCCAACGCCTCAAATGTATTGGTTCGGCTGTTAGGCACAAATCATGGGGTTGGGATCTGTGTGCACGACGACGGACAAGGATTAGAATCCAAGACTGCCGGTAACCGCAAGGGGCTTGGTCTAACCAGTATGGCGGAGCGAGTGTGGTCGCTCAAAGGAACGTTCCGCGTCAGGACGAGGCCGGACGACGGCACGGAAATCCATGCGTGGGTTCCGTTGGAAGACGTGAAATATAAAACGTGAAACGTAAGATGGGCGAAGAGGGACGCATAAGTTCCTTGGGGCTGTGTTCGAGTTGCATCCTGGTTCGGCAACACTATTCCATATGGTCCGACCCTTGCTCCTTGAACCTTGCACCTAACAATTTGACCCCTGTTGCTTGCCGATCCTGTTGTACGGGCGGAGTATGAGGGGATAGCGTCATAAACCTGATAGGGATCATATGATGACAAAACCACGAGTCTTAATTGCTGACGATCATTCCATCTTTTTGGCCGGACTGCACAGACTCGTGGAGGATTCATGCGAAGTCGTCGGAATGGTGGAAAATGGTCGGGCCCTCGTCGAGGCTGCAGGGAAGCTCAAGCCGGACCTTATTTTGCTGGATATTTCCATGCCTCTACTGAACGGATTGGATGCAGCGCGTGAGATTAAGAAGTCCGAACCTGATTGTAAGATTCTGTTTCTGACGATGCATGCCAGTCCGACCTATGCGACCGAAGCCATAAAAGCCGGCGGCAACGGGTATCTTCTTAAGCAGTCAGCCGCTTCCGAACTGTCGACGGCGATTGAGGCAGTACTCGGCGGACAAACCTATCTCACTCCGGCTATCACCAGATCGGTGCTTGACTCGATGCTCAAGCCGGATTCACTGGCACTCAAGCGGGCCGTGGGCGACTTGACGCCACGGCAGCGGGAAGTGTTGCAGTTGGTGGGAGAGGGAAAGGGAACGAAAGACATCGCAACATTGCTCAATGTTTCGGTGAAAACCGTTGAATTCCACAAAGCCCGTCTTATGGAGCAACTGGAGATGCATTCAACCGCCGACTTAATGAAGTTTGCGATTGCTGAAGGGTTGGCTTCCACCGATACCATATCATCTGAAATTGAGTGATGCCGTTCGGCGTGATCTCGGTTCCGGCAACAACTTGGCGAGGAAGACTTTTTCCTACTCTGAATTGAGGCATGACGCCTCACCGATGTTCTCCGGAATGACGCAAAAGGCGACAGGATCGTCGTGCTGTGGTGGAGCCCTATGGCCTGCGTCTACTTCGCCAAAGCAATTCGGCTTCGAAGGCCACGCAGACGTGGCTTCCTGCGAAGGCGGGGAAAAAAATCGATCTCCTCAGGTCTTTCTTTTGCAGTAAAGAAGGGAAAAGAAAATCAGAGGGGACGTTGTACAGGTTTTGGATAAGTATCATAATGTTGACGTGACCTGAATGGAGGGGATTATGAAAGAGGATGGTCGGTGTGGAGAATTGCTTGTCATGTTTCTGGCCGGATTGACGATCGGTACGGCAGCAGGCCTGTTGCTGGCCCCTCATTCCGGGTCATACACGAGGCGGCAAATCCGTAACCTTGCGGAAGATGTCACGGAGCAGGCGTCACACTTGGCATCCGAGGCAAAAGATGCCGTCGAGAATGTCGTCGAAAAGGGGAAACGAATCGTCACGTAAAGTGAGGTCACTGCCTCTACAGGAAGCCGCGCATATCCGGCCTTTGCAGTGAACCGCTTCGAGTCTTCATCTCCTACGGGTTACTTCGGCGAAGTCGGTTCAAGCTAAGAGCTTCCACTAACATGCGAATTCTATGAGGAATGATGAGCCAAGACAGCTACCCGATTCCTGAGGACTTTCAACAGCGAGCGCATATTACCGAACAGGGGTATCACGATCTGTATCGGCGCTCGATCGACGATCCAGAGGGTTTCTGGAGCGATCAGGCTGAAACGTTTCTCAATTGGTCCGGACGGTGGAAGAAGGTGCTCGACTGGGACTTCACGAAGGGGCATGTTCGCTGGTTTGAAGGCGGGAAGCTCAATGCCTGTGAGAACTGTGTTGACCGCCATCTTGCCGCTCGGGGTGACCGGACGGCGATTATTTGGGAAGGCAACGAACCGGGCGAGAGCCGCTCCATTACCTATCGTGAATTACACGAGCAGGTATGCCGATTGGCGAACGTGCTGAAGAGTCGTGGCATCGGCAAGGGAGATCGGGTCTGCCTCTATATGCCGATGGTTCCCGAAGCGGTCATGGCCATGCTCGCCTGTGCGCGCATCGGCGCAATCCATTCGGTCGTGTTCGCCGGGTTCTCCTCCGAGGCGTTCAAGCATCGCGTGATGGACAGTGCCTGTCGATTGGTGATCACCGTTGACGGGTATCGGCATGGGAAGAAGACCGTTGCTCACAAGGAGAAAACGGATCAGGCGCTCAAAGACTGCACGGGTGTCGAAACGGTGTTAGTCGTCAAACGTCTCGGATTGGATATCCCATGGGATGCTTCTCGAGATGTGTGGTTTCACGAGGCCATGGCCCTTTCGCCGTCAGAATGTCCGGCGGTGGAGATGGACGCGGAAGATCCGCTGTTTATTCTCTATACGTCAGGGTCCACCGGAAAACCGAAGGGGCTTGTACATACGACCGGCGGCTATCTGCTGTATGCCGCAATGTCTCATCGGTACGCGTTCGACTACCATGACGGGGACGTCTATTGGTGTACCGCCGATATCGGATGGGTGACCGGCCATACCTATATTGTCTATGGCCCGTTGGCCAACGGGGCGGTCACCCTCTTATTCGAGGGCGTGCCCAATTACCCCGATTACTCCAGATTGTGGCAACTGGTGGACAAGCATCAGGTGAACATTTTTTATACGGCGCCGACTGCGATCCGTTCACTCATGGCACAAGGTGATGAACCGGTGAAGAAGGCTCACCGCCGGAGCTTACGCATGTTGGGCAGTGTCGGAGAACCCATCGATCCCAAATCCTGGGAGTGGTTTTATCGTGTGGTCGGTGAAGAACGTTGTCCGATCGCGGACACCTGGTGGCAGACGGAAACCGGCGGGCTGCTCTTGACTCCGCTGGCGGGAGCGATGCCCCTCAAACCAGGTTCCGTGGCGAAGCCGTTTTTCGGCGTGGTCCCGGCCATCGTCGATGAGAACGGGTACGTGCTCGATGGAGAGGCCGAAGGGCGTCTTGTCATCACCAAACCCTGGCCGGCATTGGCGCGTACGATTCATGGAAACCATGAGCGGTATCTCACGACCTATTTCAGCAGATTTTCCGGCTTCTACGATACCGAGGACGGGGCTCGCCGGGATGCCGACGGATATTACTGGATCACGGGTCGAATCGACGATGTCTTGAACGTCTCCGGGCACCGTATGGGCACGGCCGAGTTGGAAAGTGCGTTCGAGAAACATCCGAATGTAGCCGAAGCATCCATCGTCGGGTTCCCTCACGAGATCAAAGGGCAGGGGATTTATGCGTATGTCGTGTTGAAGAAGGGCATCTCTCCGTCAGAGGAGCTTGTGCGTACGCTTGTGGAACAGGTATCTCGAGAAATCGGTCCCATTGCCAAACCGGACCAAATCCAATGGGCCGACGCCTTGCCGAAGACACGATCGGGAAAAGTCATGCGTCGGATCCTGCGTAAAATTGCGGCGAACGACTTGGAGAATCTGGGGGACACCTCCACATTGGCCGATCCATCAGTGGTTGACGCCTTGATTGCGAAGCGCAGGAAGTCATCGGCAAGATAAGGGAGCGGTATCCACGACCGGTGGGTTACTCGTATGATGCCTGACGTCGTATGCGGAATTCTCTGATGCGATAGTGCCACCGCGGGTAGAACTAAGCTACGTCAATCCTCGGATTATTCACAATCGCTTTTACATTCCAGAGTCGGCCAACTATGTCGAAGCGTTTGTACGGACTGTCGAGCTTTCTGGTCCATCTGTTCTTCTCAACGCTACACTGACGGTGGATGGTACTCCATATCACCTTGAGCCCTATCCCTCTGGAAGAAATTCAGCTTTGGAACCAGTTTCTGCTCAATTCACAAGGCTTGAGTGGGCTTTGCCAGCGAATGTGAATTTAAGGGGCAAGGTCGGAACGCTCGAGTTCGGACTGATGAACACTGAGCCGGGTCAGATCTCCGGGACAGTTCGAGCCCAGCTTGATGATATTGCTTTAGTCCCTCAGCCTGGCGTGCGAATCTCAGGCCCCGGAGCGCCGCTCACTGCTCAATCCGAGAGCGCAGTGGGGGCACACACTACGCCGTTCAGCGTAGAGAATCTTGGCGCGTTGATAGTAGCGGCGACCACTCACTGGTCTGGCCTTGGGGTATCTTCAGCCGTAGAAATGCCAGAGGGGGGTTTGGGGATCAACTTGAGGAGTATCGGAGTTTCGGCAACGAATTTGTCGGTCAATCAGATATCCGCCTTTGAAGTACAGGGCTCTGAGGACAACAGGGATACAGGCTTCAGTGAGGGTGGCATCAACAATCAAAGTTTCTCTCCGGACCCAGACCTTATCCAGAACTATGTTGGTAAGACTGCAGGGACGTTGTGGATCGCCCAAGAAACCAGAACAGACCAAACGGGGGTCAATCGTAATACGTCGCTGCCCTCCGACCCTCATTCCATTAAGGCCCAATCTGATTCCATCCTGGCCAGTGGAAAGATAGTTGCGGTTGTAAAACAGGTTGGAGACACCAACTGGGTCAAAGGAGCCTTCGTAAAGGAAAGTTGGTCCGCGGAAAAGGACAGTGCCATCGGCATACCGCACTTCAATATCGGCGGAGATCTTCCGTCCCCAAGCGGCAACGGGACCCTCGCCGATCTTAAGATCTTCAATCTTCAACAGATCCCGCTTCAGCCGCTCAAATTCTTCACGGGACTTGTCGGTCAAGGGGCTGATGTCATAAGGGTATCGCCCTTCTCCGAATTCAAAGCCGCAGCCGAATTGGGCCAGCGAGAGGATCAACAGAATCAAAGTGCGTTTCAACATAGTCCCTCCTTCGGCACCCCAACGTTACCGCCGGATCGGAAATCCGTCAAAGGAGTTGATGGAAATGGTCTATCTGGTCTGTTTGGTTTGTCTGGTTTGTCTGGTGCGTTTGGCCTGTCTGGTGCAAGTGCTCCGAACGTCTCAGCACTCAGCACTCAGTCCTCAGCACTTGACGATACCCCGTGGCAGTTGACTGGAGTGGATGGAAGTGCCGCTTTCGGCAAGATTGATCTCATGACGGTGCTGATGCACGAACTTGGGCACGTGATGGGCCTGGGCCATGTGAGTTCCGCCGTGGATGGGACGCGCCTCATGGCCGGCGCCATTGATCCTGGTGTTGCCGACTGCCTTCGGCACTCGACTTAGGTCTGTCTGGTTTGTCTGGTCTATCTGGTGCGTCGGATGACTCAGATCTCAGCACTCATCACTGGATGTGTGGGAGCCATATCTTGCGCACTTTACGACAACTCAACACTCACAACTCAAAATTCGCCTTTGGCGGTGAATCCCGCCCTCCAGGCTCGTTCAAGCCGTGCAACTGCCTTCGTACGAAGGGGCGACTCATCGTACGCCTTCTTCGAGATTCAATTTCAACGTCAGATACTTCATCAGATCTTTGAGTGTCACAATGCCGGCGAGGTACTCGCCGTCCGTCACCAACAGCCGGCTGTTCCCGGTCTTATTCATGAGCGACAAGATCGCCGTAGCTGGACTGTGCATGTCGACCGTATTTTCGGCAGAGCAGGGTACGACCACGTCACGAACCGTCAGATGCATCCACTCATGACGAGGGATGGCGGTAATCTGTTTGGTGCTGACGTATCCAAGAAGTCGTGAATCTTCCAAGACAGGGTAGAGGTCATGAAGCGAGCGATAGACATGCTCCTCAACCAACTGTTCGAGGGACAGGTGTGGTGACACCGTATCCACCTGTGATGTCATGAAATTCCGAATGGTTGCGCGTTCCAGTTTTATCCGTGCGACTAACTCGTAATATGAGGTTCTGGCCGCCTCACGGAGAAAGAGGCCTAAGATGAACCACCAGGCACCGACCATAAAGTCGCCGGTGACCACGTGAAAGATTCCTACCATCATCAGGACGAATCCCAAGACCACGCCGGCAAGGCATGCCGGGCGAGTTGCGTGGCGAATGTCTTTCGTCCGGTGCCATAAGCCGGCTCGGAGCATGCGCCCTCCGTCGAGAGGGAACGCCGGGATCAGATTCACCCCGCCCAAGAGACTGTTTATGAATGCCAAGTAGCCGAAGATCCCTAATACCGCGAGAGGAAGATTGGATGCATACCCTGCTTGGAGTACCAGATAACAGGCGGCGCTCAGGGTAAAGCTGGCCAGGGGGCCGGCAATCGCCAGAAGAAAATCCGCCTTGGGGTTTGGCGGTTCCTCTTCCATCTGCGCGACTCCCCCGAAGACGTAGAGTGTGATGTTTTTGAACGGAACTCCCTGTTGCTTGGCCACAAAGGAATGGGCCAATTCGTGAAAAAGGAGCGACCCCAAAAGCCCTACAGCTCCGGCTGCCCCCATCCACCAATAGGTGAATGTCTCGAGCCCAAGATAGTGGGTGGGGAAATACCCCTTCGCCAGCGACCATGTGACAAGGATTGCGAGGAAGATCCAGCTGAAGCTTAATCGGACTGTAAATCCAAAAATGGTCAATGACATGATCGGTTTCGCGGGCAACTCCTCTTTGTCTGCGGCGTTCATGTTAGACGAATCTCCTCACACCGTCCACGACATGCTTTTTTAGCTGTCTCGCCGCAAAGTCGAAACCACCTCGCCTTGTCCATAGGAATGTCAGGCAAGATGTATCCATTCTTCTCTGTGGCATCTTGCAACAGTCCCTTTAGTCTGTATGGGGTCTTTTGCCTGTGTGCAGAGCAAAAAGATTCCATAACCTCTTTTCCGATCATGGCAAATGGCACCTTGTTATGCGGTGGAATGATGGTCGCGTGTTTGGCACAGGGCTTGCGCATTCGATTGAAAGGTGGAAATCACCCGGTTTGTCCTCTGAAGGAAATGTGGCCCATGAAATCGTATTCTCCATGATCCTCGTCTATTCAGTGGCCGTCGCGCAAGTGGGTACGAAGGATTTCATTGGATGTCGGATGAGAAGAGGAGGGTGATGGCTCTTATCCGACGTAGCATCGCGTAGACTGTATGAGACAGGAGGAAAGAACGAAGGGGGCTGTGCGTGAGGAACCGCAGGGCGTATCGACGATCGTGTATGCCGTGCGGATTTACGGTCGAGGCGGACAGGGTGTGGTGACGGCGGCAGAGCTGTTGTCGATGGCGGCATTTGCCGACGGCCAGTATGCTCAAGCCTTTCCTAGTTTCGGATCGGAACGAATGGGGGCTCCGGTGACGGCGTTTTGTCGTATTGCCGGACAAGCCATACGTACTCGCGAAGCGGTGACCCAACCGGATGTGGTGATCATTCAGGACGCCACGTTGCTGCACCATGTCGAGCTGTTCGCCGGATTGTCTGCTGAGGGCATGGTTCTGATCAACTCAATCCGTTCGGTAGAGGACCTGGGGATCGACGATCTGCTGAGATCGATGCCGCCCGGCCACGTGTGTGTCGTCCCTGCGTCCGATATCAGCCTGCACCACATGCAGCGGCCGATTGCCAATACCCCCCTATTGGGCGCATTCGCCGCATTGACGGAGATCGTCGATCTAGCCTCGGTGCAGTCAGCAATTCGCGTGAAGTTCACCGGAGAGTTGGGTCGTGCGAATGCCGCTGCCGCGCAGGAAGGGTATGAATATGTAAAGACCCGTCAGGGTCAAGGGAGGAGCGGGCCACGTTATGCACGCACAAATTGAAGGGTCGGAGGCTGTCTCGCGGGCGGTTGTGCTCTGCAGACCGGATGTCATTGCGGCCTATCCGATTTCGCCGCAGACCCACATCGTGGAACGGTTATCACGCATGGTCAGTCAGGGCGATGCCGGCCGGTGTCAGTATCTGAACGTGGAATCCGAGTTCGCTGCACTCAGCGTGCTGATCGGCGCATCTGCAACCGGCGCGCGGACCTATACGGCAACAACCAGTCAGGGGCTCTTGTTTATGGCCGAGGCCCTGTACAACGCAGCAGGTCTCGGATTGCCGATCGTCATGACGATTGCGAATCGGGCTGTCGGGGCTCCGATCAATATTTGGAACGATCATTCGGACAGTATGGCCTTGCGAGATGCAGGGTGGATCCAGCTCTATGCGGAAACAAATCAGGAGGCGGCGGATCTTCATATCCAGGCATTCCGTCTGGCTGAAGAACTGAGTTGCCCGGTGATGGTGTGCATGGACGGATATATTCTCACCCATGCCTATGAGCCGGTCGACATGCCGTCCCCTGCGCTTGTCGATGAATTTCTCCCTCCCTTTTCTCCCGTGCAAGTTCTGGATCCTGACGCGCCGGTGTCGATCGGTGCGATGGTGGGGCCGGAAGCCTTTACCGAAGTGAAATATCTTGCGCATCAACAACATCTCCGTGCATTGACGCTCGTGCCGGAGATTGCCGATGCGTTCGAGCAACGGTTCGGCCGTGTCTCGGGAGGCCTCTGTACGACCTATCGAATGGACGATGCCGACATGGTCGTGATCGCGCTGGGGTCCGTGGTCGGGACCATCAAAGATGCCGTCGACGAGTTACGCAAGGAAGGTATTGCGGTCGGTTGTATGAAGATCGGGTGTTATCGACCGTTTCCCGCCCTCCGAGTACGCGAGGCACTGGAGCGATGCACGCGCGTGGTGGTGGTGGAAAAAGATCTCTCGGTGGGGATGGGAGGCATCGTCTCGGCCGATGTGCGAATGGCCCTCAATGGTTTGCCGATACCGGTTCATACGGTGATTGCCGGATTAGGGGGGCGGTCTATTTCGACGGTTTCTCTGAAGCAGATGGTGCGTGACGCCCGTGCGGAACGGCTGAGTGAACCCTATTTTCTGGATTTGAATGAGAAGGTCGTCAATGAGGTATTCCTCAATAGGCAGGAACGGCGACAAGCAGGACCACTTCCAGAGCAATTGATTCGTTCTATGAATCCCATCGGGGTAAGAGACGTGTGACGGGGCCCGTGATGACGACGCAACGATTCAAGTTTTATCAGACAGGAACATACACAGCGGGAAACCGATTGCTTGATGAAGGACTGCGTGCGGGGCAATCGCGGACGGATCGCAGTAATGCTCTGAACTCCGGTCATCGAGCCTGTCAAGGGTGCGGCGAGGCCTTGGGCGCACGGTATGCCGTGGATGCGGCGATGCGGGCAGCGCGGAATCGCCTGATCGCAGTCAATGCCACCGGATGCCTTGAAGTCTTTTCGAGTCCCTATCCGGAAAGTGCCTGGCAGGTTCCTTGGATGCATTCGGTGTTCGGCAATGCTCCGGCGGTTGCGAGCGGAGTGGCGGCCGCCTTGCGCGCGAAAGGGCGTGATGATGTGAAAGTCCTTGCGCAAGGCGGAGACGGTGCGACGGTGGACATCGGGTTCGGTTGCCTCTCGGGCATGTTCGAACGAAATGATGATGTGCTGTATGTGTGTTACGACAATGAAGCGTACATGAACACCGGCATTCAACGGTCCGGGGCCACGCCGCCGTTTGCTCGTACGAATACCACGCAAGCCGTCGGCGATGTCCCGGGCAATGCGCCGGGAACCGGCAAGAATGTACCTCGTATCGCCATGGCTCACGGTATCCCCTATGTGGCCACGGCTTCCATCGCCGATCTTCACGATTTGGAAGCGAAGATCTCGACCGCGATGACGATGGCCGGCGCACGATACGTCCATATCCATGTGCCCTGTCCGCTCGGATGGGGAAGCGATCCCGCCCATACGATCAAGGTCGCGAGAATGGCGGTGCAGTCAGGTCTCTTTCCTCTGTTCGAAGCACGGTCTGGCAGGGTCGTGAATCGGACGTGCATACGACGAAACGTGTCGGTCGAGCCGTATCTCAAGTTGCAAACGCGATTCAGACATCTGTTCGAACCGCGCAGAAACGACGAGGCCATCGCGGCGATCCAACACATCGCCGACGAGCATATCGCCCTGTACGGTCTGCTTACAGAAGGAGACGGATGAAACCGAAGCCCTTTGCGATCACGCTCGATCCGAACAGCAGTCTGGCCAACCATACGGGGAATTGGCGGACGTTCAAGCCTATGTATGTGAACCGTCTGCCGCCTTGCAATCACGCCTGTCCGGCCGGAGAAAATATTCAAGCCTGGCTCTCGCTCGCGGAAGAACGCGACTATGAAGCCGCCTGGCGGCGTCTGATGGAAGACAATCCACTGCCGGCTATTCACGGACGTGTCTGTTACCACCCCTGCGAGGGGGCGTGCAACCGTGGACAGTTGGACGAGGCCGTGGGTATCCATGCGGTGGAACGCTTTCTCGGCGATCTGGCGATGAAAGAACAATGGCGGGTGCGGTGCGCACCATCGACGGGGAAGAAGGTGTTGATCGTGGGGGCGGGACCGAGCGGCCTATCTGCCGCCTACCACCTTGCACGAATGGGGCATGCGGTCACGATCTGTGAATCTTCTGAGAAGCCCGGTGGCATGATGCGCTACGGAATTCCTTCCTACAGGCTTCCGCGTGAGATCATTGATGCCGAGGTCAAACGGATCGAAGCGATGGGAGTCAGAATTCGGCTCAATGCGAAGGTTGAGGACCTGGACGCCACGATCAAGGCGGGTGGCTTTCACGCGACGTTTCTTGCGGTCGGGGCCCATCTGTCCAAGCGTATCGACATCCCGGGCTTTGACGCCAAGCGGTTGCTCGATGCCGCAACGTTTCTTCGCGACATGGAAAGCGCGGATCCGATCAAGATCGGGCGTCGAGTGGCCGTCTATGGAGGCGGCAATACGGCGATCGACGTAGCGCGTAGCGTCGAGCGTCTGGGAGCCGAGCCGGTGATCATCTACAGACGGGACGAAGCTCATGCTCCCTCGTTGAAGGAGGAAGTTGCCGAATCCCGTGAAGAGGGTGTGCAGTTCCATTGGCTGCGCACGATCACGAAGGGAACCGACAAGCAGTTGACGCTTGAAGTGATGGAGTTGGACGAACACGGCAAGCCTACCCCCACAGGCCGATTTGAAACGGTTGAGGCTGATACGGTGGTGCTTGCCCTCGGACAACAAGCCGATACGGGGTTCTTGAAAAATGTGACGGGGATTCGCCTCTTGGACGACGGCAGCCTTGACGTCGACGAACAGATGAGGACGGGCCACCCAGGGCTCTTTGCCGGCGGCGACATGACCCCGGGTGAACAGTCCGTCAGCGTGGCGACCGGTCACGGGAAACGCGCCGCCCGCCAGATCGATGCCTATATGCGCGGGACGCAATACGTAAGCGCTCCGTCCCATCCGCTTGCGACGTTTGATCGGCTGAATACCTGGTACTACACCGATGCGGAAGCATCAAAGCAGCCGGTGCTGGTTCTCGCAAGAAGGCGTACGACTTTTGACGAAATGGTATCGGGATTGGATGTGGACACGGCATTGCTGGAGGCGCGTCGGTGTTTGTCCTGTGGGAATTGTTTCGAATGTGACAACTGCTATGCCGTATGTCCCGATAACGCGGTGCTGAAGCTGGGATCGGGGAATCGTTTTACTATCAACTATGACTATTGCAAAGGCTGCGGCATGTGTGCGGAAGAATGTCCCTGCGGGGCGATCGACATGATGAGGGAAGAGAAATAGGCATGGCCGGCTTAGCCGGCGAAGCGGGTCTCAATCTGAGTCGGTAAAATATGATGTTCTCAAAGAGGAGTGACAGCCATGAGCACAAAACTCAAGAAGCACTATGACACATCGTACAAGAAGAAGGAGGATCCCCAGCATGATCCCTATGCGATGCGCAAGGCCCCCAAAGTGCCTGCAATCTGCAGGAAGTGCCTGGCGATTTATGCAGATAAGCGGTGGCATTTCGATAATGCTCAAGCCTCCAAGCTGGCCGCGTCTCCTCGGACGCAGAAGTTGGTCTGTCCGGCCTGCCAAAAGATCAAGGAGGATTATCCGGAAGGTATAGTGACCTTGAAGTGGTCGCATCTGAAAGATTATGACGCCGAGCTCAGAGGATTGATCGCCAATGTGGAAAAGCGCGCGGTTTCGGTCAACCCTCTCGACCGCGTGATGAAGATCGTCAAGCGCAAGAAGGATTTGGAAGTACAGACAACCAAAGATCGGTTGGCTCAGCGTCTCGGTCGGGCCTTGGTGCGCTCGTACAAAGGAAAGGCCGCGTATATGTGGGCCCATCGCGACATGATGCTTCGGGTGACATGGGAGGGACCGGAGGAGGAGGTACAGTCAAAGGCAAAACCAAAGGTGAAACAAAAGGCGGTGCGTCGTACGAGCCAGAGATAGGACATGAGAGCCGGCGGTCTTTTTTAAGGAGCTAACGGATGAAACTCGACGTCAAGGCTTGTGCGCTGGCTGCCGGATTGATTTGGGGACTGGGCCTCTTTTGCCTGACATGGTGGATTATTGCCTTTGACGGCTCGACGGGAGAGGCGACGATCATCGGACGCCTCTATCGTGGGTATGCAATCACGCCGATCGGTAGTATGATCGGCATGGTGTGGGGGTTTTTTGACGGCCTCATCGGAGGCGCTCTCTTCGCGTGGTTGTATAACCGATTGGTCGTTCGGCCTGGATCATAGACGGTCTGGTCGAAAGGGATGAATATGTTTTGTCTGAAGCGACAGATTCTCGTGCGGTCAGACTGTACGAAAATATCCTGTCATGCATCATGAACACAATCTGGAAATAGGATCCGGCGATCATGCTCCCATCGGTGTGATCGAACAGGTGCATGGTCCGGTGGTGGATCTGGCCTGCCGAGTTTTGCCGCCGCTCCATCAGGCGGTGTATGCGGCGCTGGATCACGAGCGTTATGTGTTCGAGGTGCATCAGCATGTGGATGCAGGCCATGCGCGAGCGATCACGTTGCATCGGACGACGGGACTTCGGCGCGGACTTCCGATCTTCGACACCGGATTCCCGGTTCGGGTTCCAGCCTCCTCGGCATGCCTCGGACGCCTGGTCAATATGTTCGGAGAGCCGTTGGACGGCGGACCGCATATCGAGGCATCAACCTACCGAAGTATTCTCGCAAAACCTATCGCTCTGCACGAGACGAAATCTGCAAGCGGTATCTTAGAGACCGGCATCAAGGTGCTTGACCTGTTGTTCCCCTTCATCCGAGGCGGGAAGACCGGTCTGTTTGGTGGGGCCGGCGTCGGCAAAACCATTCTGTTGACAGAGTTCATGCATGCGATCGTGTCCTTGCATCAAGGCGTCTCGGTGTTCGCGGGAGTGGGTGAAAGAATTCGGGAAGGACACGAACTCTGGAATGAGATGCAGGGGGCCGGAGTGATGCCGCATACGTTGATGATGTTCGGACAGATGGACGAGTCCCCCGGTGTCCGATTCCGTGTGGGATTGTCGGCGCTGACCTATGCCGAGTATTTTCGTGACAGCCTTCAGCGTGAAGTGTTGTTCTTGTTGGACAATGTCTTTCGTTTTGTCCAGGCAGGCAGCGAGATCTCCGGATTGCTCGGGCGGATGCCCGCCACCGTCGGATATCAACCGACCCTGCTGACCGAGATTGCCGAGTTGCAAGAACGCATCATCTCCACGACAAGCGGATCGATTACGTCCGTTCAAGCGGTGTATGTTCCTGCCGATGACATGACGGACCCAGCCGTGACCGGGATTCTTTCTCACCTTGATACGTTGGTGATCCTCACGCGCGCGCAAGCGAGCAAAGGAATTTATCCCGCGGTCGATCCTCTGCAGTCGTCCAGCAAGCTGATGGACCGGCATTTTCTCGGTAACCGTCACTATGCGGTGGCCGAAGGTGTCAGGGAGCATCTGGCCCGCTACAAGGAGCTGGAGGACATTATCGCCATGTTGGGGATTGAAGAACTGTCCGTATCCGACCGGCGCACTGTTCTGCGCGCCAGAAAACTCCAACGATATTTGACCCAGCCGTTTCATGTGACGGCCGAGCTGACGGGGATTTCCGGCGTCGCGGTTCCTTTGTCGGATACCCTCCGGGATTGCGAGGCGTTTCTTCGCGGGGCATACGACGATCTGCCGGAGGACCTGTGTTATATGCGGGGAACGATCGGGGAAACGTCTGGATGAAGTCTTTTACGCTGTTGCTTCATGACGCGACTCATGGGGAACGAATCGCCGATGTGACGATCTTTGTCGGATGGGATGATTCGGGGTCCTTCGGGCTCCTGGCCGGGCATGAACGGTTCATGACGATGCTGTCCTGGGGGCTCGCCCGATTTCAAACGGTAGACGGTCGGTGGCAGTATCTCGCGCTGCCGGGAGGGCTTCTGTCTTTTCGGAACAACACGGCAACGATCAGCACGCGCCGATTTCTTCGGGATGACGACGCCGATCGGATCAGCCGTACCTTGGAGGAGCATCTATCGGTTGAAGAGGGGAGTTTGCGCGCGATGAAACAGAGCTTGAATCGACTGGAGGAGGAGATGTTCAAACGGCTCTGGCGAATGGGGCAAGGAGAGTGGGCGTCATGACCGACGTCGAAAAGAAACTCAAAGATCGTATACGCCTGCAAGCTCGTCGGATGAAGCAGGCGGAACGTGATCGTTCGACCTTATTGGCGCAAACCGTGTATGTGGGGACTCTGGGTGTGCTGATGGTCGTCCCTATTGTGCTCGGCGCCTATGTGGGACTGTGGCTGGATGGTCTGGCGGAAGGCTATTCGATACGGTGGACGATAAGCTTGATTCTGCTGGGTGCCATAATCGGAGCGGTGAATATCTATTTCTTCGTGAAAGAGTGACGTATGGAAGTGAGTCCGGTCTTTTCTATCGGTCCGATCGTCGTGACGGTTCCTGTGGTGACGACATGGGGAATTATGGCGGTGTTCGTGCTTGTGTCATGGCTGGCGACCAGGCAGTTGCGACAGGAACCGGGAGCGATACAGGTCCTTCTTGAGGGGGTGATCGATACGATGGATCACGCCATACGTGAGGTCGTGCCGAGTGCCGCGTCTCAGCTTCTGCCCTTTATCGGCACATTGTGGGTATTCTTGGCCGTGGCCAATCTGGTCGGTATTATTCCCGGCATTCACTCGCCGACAGGATCGTTATCCGTGACGGCGGCGTTGGCGGTTCTCGTGCTTTTCTCTGCCCATTGGTACGGCATCAGATCCGAAGGTGTTGCGGCCTATCTCAAGCATTACCTCACCCCGAACCCGATTCTGCTGCCGTTCCATCTGATGAGCGAGGTCACGAGGACGATTGCGTTGGCTGTTCGGTTGTTTGGAAATATTATGAGTCTCGAAACGGCCGTGATGATGGTCTTGTTGGTGGCGGGATTTCTGGTGCCGGTTCCGCTTTTAATGCTGCACGTGATCGAAGCCCTTATTCAAGCCTATATTTTCGGTATGCTCGCGCTCATCTATATCGCCGGCGCGATCCAGTCCCAGCAACAGCGTCAATCTGAAAAGAGGGAGCATCATGCGTGATATCAGTTGGTTTGCGTTGGCGTCAACCGTAGTTGCCGCGTTGGCCATTGCCGTCGGTACGATGGTGCCGGCCATTGCGATGGGGCGCGCGATCAGTCAGGCCTTGGAAGCGTTGGCGCGACAGCCTGAGGCGGAACGATCAATCATGCGCACCCTGTTCATCGGGTTGGCCATGATCGAGTCATTGGCGATCTACTGTCTGGTGATCGCATTGATCATCCTGTTCCGTAATCCATTGATGGAATATCTGTTCAAGCCTTAGGCGATTCTGTTGGGCAGCCGCGCTCTCTTGCGGCGCAGGGAGCATGAACGTGGAACTGGATTGGTCGACGTTTGTCCTTGAAATCATCAATGTGTTGGTTTTGGTGTGGTTGCTGACGCGATTTCTGTATCGTCCGGTCATGACGATCATCGAGGAGCGAAAGAGCGCCATCGCACAAACCGTCTCCGAGGCGCATGCGGCGCAACAAGAGGCGACGGCACTCCGGGAACAATACGAACGACGTTTGATGGAGTGGGAAAAGGAAAAAGAGCAGGCACGCGCCACGTTCCAAGAGGAACTCAGCGCGGAGCGACAGCACAAATTGGATGATGTGCAGGCCGAAATGGAGAAGGTCCGGGAGCAGCATGCGGCAAGAGAAATCCGACACTTAAAGGAGACGGTTCGGCAAGCGGAAAGCGCCGCGATTATGCACGGACGGCAATTCGCATCGGTGCTTCTCGGGCGCGTCGCCGGTCCTGAGTTGGAACGCAAGCTCATTGAGGCCGTATTGGAGGATCTACAGCAACTCACTTCGAGTCAGGTCGCTGCGATTACAGGATCGCTTCCGGCAAGCGGACGGGGTCGCATCACCACGGCGTTTCCCCTGGAGTCGAGACAGCGTGAGTTGCTGGTCCGGCGGTTGGGGGAATTGTGCGTAGGCCGATTGGAGTGGGAGTTCGTCGAAGATCGAGAATTGCTTGCGGGACTGCGGGTAAGCCTCGGCGGATGGGTGCTTGGCGGTAATCTGCGTGATGAGTTGAAATTGTTCGGGGAGAGCGGAGCCAATGGCGACTGAGGAGTCTGCGGACGAATCCTTGCTGGGTCGGCATGCAGACTGGCTGCGGTCGTATCGGTTCGGCATTCGGGTTGCCGAGCAGGGAATCGTGGTGTCGGTGGGTGATGGGATCGCATGGATCGACGGACTGCCTTCCGCCGGGATGGAAGACGTATTGGAGTTCGAAGACGGTAGCCGTGGACTGGTGGTGGTCCTAAAGAAAGAGGTGATCGGAGCGATTTTGCTCCAGGCGACGGAATCATTGACGGCCGGAACCTCTGTCCATGTATCGGCGAGGAGACTGACGATTCCCACAGGAGATGCGTTGCTCGGCCGCGTCATTGATCCTTTGGGAAATCCGCTCGACGGATTGGAGCGTCCGGACTGTCGTACATCCGGACCGCTGGATGTGCTGTCGCCTCCCATTATCGCACGCGATAGGGTGAAGAAGCCGCTGTACTCCGGAAACAAAGTCATCGACACATTGATCCCGATCGGCAAGGGGCAGCGGCAACTCATTATCGGCGACAACGGGCTCGGAAAAAGTACGTTGGCCGTCGATGCCGTGATTCATCAACGGGAGAAAGACGTCACCTGCGTCTATGTGCTGGTCGGACAGAAGCGAACGACCGTCGTGAATACGATCGAAGCGCTTCGAGAGTATGGAGCGCTGGCACATACGGTCGTTGTGGTGGCCGAGGCGACGGCTCTTCCGGGACTGACGTTTCTTGCCCCGTTTGCCGGCTGTGCCGTGGCTGAAACCTGGATGGTGCAGGGAAAAGACACAGTGATCGTCTATGACGACCTGACGACTCATGCGCAAGCCTACCGAGAGCTGTCTCTTTTGCTTCGGCGGCCTCCCGGTCGGGAGGCTTACCCGGGAGATATTTTTTATCTTCATGCGCGTTTGCTCGAACGGAGTACCTGTCTCGGGCCGAGCAGAGGCGGAGGCAGCATGACGGCGTTGGCTCTCGTGGAAACAAAGGAAGGGGACATTGCCTCCTATATTCCCACGAATCTTATTTCGATTACCGACGGTCAAGTCTATTTGGATCGTCGGCTGTTTTCCGCCGGCATCCTTCCACCGATCGATGTGACCAAGTCCGTCTCACGGGTCGGAGGAAAGAGTCAACATCGGCGGATTAAAGAAAAAGCCGGACGTATGAAGCTCGATTATCTGCGGTTCTTGGAACTCGAAACCTTCACGAGGTTCGGGACCAAGCTGGAAGCGTCGATGGAAAGGATGCTTCTCAGAGGCCGTGTGCTACGTGAGCTGCTCAAGCAGGATCGTTTCTCCCCCCTCTCCATCGAATACAACCTGGCATGGTTGATTGCCTACGATATGGGCCTATTCGACCGGATTGAAAAAGATGCATTTTCCGGATTGATGGAGGCCTTGATGTCGAAGGTCTCAAAAAGCACATTAACGCTCGATGATCCGGAAGAGCAGTGGCGCCATAGTGTGACGGTATGGTGCCGGGAGTTGGGTGTTCGTGACCAAACGTCGTGACATTGAAGAACACGTACGGGCTCTCGGCGAGATCGAGGGGATCATGGGCGCGATGAAAAGTCTTGCGCTGATGGAAAGCCGTAAACTCAGTCGGGTTCTCCCTGCGCAGCTCCGCGTCGTCGCCGACATCGAAGCCGCCGGCCGGGAATTCCTGTCGTTCCACCCTGACATGAGCATCGAGTACGCGAGCCACGATTTGTATCTGGTCATCGGGGCAGAGCGTGGATTTTGCGGTGAATTCAATGGTCGCGTGTTGTCGGCGTTGGATCGGCATCTTGAGGCGATCAAGGCCAAGGATCCGGTGCTGATCGTCGTGGGGCAAAAACTTCTGCAACGGGCCGAACAACGCAAACGCACTGTATCGTTTGTGGAGGGTCCCGCTATCGCGGATGAGGTGCCGTCGGTGCTGATACGGGTGATTGACCGATTGCGAGAATTCGCAGCGGGGGATCACGGAGGAGCCAGACCGTCGGTGACCACTGTGTATCATGATGCGGTGGCAAACGAGATCGTGATTCGTCCGCTCAGGCCGTTTCAACAGACCCATCCCCTATCGAACAAACAACCAATTCACCCGTTGCTGACACTTCCGCCTAAGGTATTTTTTGATCAACTGATTGATCTGTATCTCTTTTCGCATTTGCATGCGATTTTCTACGATGCCTTGCTGGCGGAGAGCCGCGCTCGCTTGGCGCATTTGGACTCGGCCCTCCAACGTCTCGAGCGGAATCGTGCCGGCCTTCAACGAAAACGAAACGTACTGAGGCAGGAGGAGATTACGGAAGAGATCGAGGTATTGATGTTGAGTAACCATGTCAAGTCTCCTCAACGATGAACAACGGAGGTCATGATGCCGAAAGATCCTGTCTGCCTCATGGAGGTGGATGAACAGTCGGCGGCCGGACAGATGATGTATAAAGACACCATGTATTATTTCTGCATGTCGGGATGCCGGGAGGCTTTCGAAAAAGATCCCGAACGGTATCTTCCGAAGACCGTCGACCTTTTAGGAAGGACGATCCCTCCGGATCGATAACGGTGCATGTCCATCATTCGGCAGGATCCCACCACAAAAGAATGGGTCATCATCGCCGAGGAGCGGATGCAACGGCCGCATGAGTACAAGACCCTGGAGGCGGGCCGCCGACACATCATCCCCGATGGACTCTGTCCGTTCTGTCCTGGTCATGAGGCGTCCACCCCGGAAGAACTGTTCAGGATCACCGACCTTAAAGGAACCGGCTGGACCGTGCGGGTCACGTCCAACAAGTTTCCCGCACTGAGTTCGACGGGTCGGCTGGAGCGGCATGGAGAAAGTCCCTTATTCCGGGAATTGGACGGAGTCGGCGCTCATGAGGTGATCATCGAAACACCGGAGCATGACCGTCAATTACCCCTGATGACGGATCATGAAGTCGTCGATGTACTGACGGCCTATCGGACGCGATACCACGCGTTGATGCAAGATCCACGGCTCAAATACATCATCCTCTTTAAGAATCATGGCGAGAGGGCAGGGACGTCGCTGGTGCATGCTCATTCACAGTTGGTTGCCACACCGGTCCCGCCCATGACGCTTCGCCGAAAGTACGAGGTGGCGATCGCCCATTACGATGATACCGGCCGGTGCTTGTATTATGATGTCGCGGAAGAAGAGCGAAAGGCCAAGAATCGGGTGATTCTGGAAACCGATCGGTTTCTGGTGTTTCACCCCTTTGCGTCACGGGTTCCGTTTGAAACCTGGATCATGCCGAAACGGCATCAACCATCGTTCGGGCAGGTCAATGAAGAAGATCTGTGTGCGTTAGCCACAGTATTGAGACGAACATTGCGCGCCTTGTACGACCGGTTGGGCGATCCGGACTTTAATTACATGATCCATAGTGCGCCGACCGAAGACGAAAACAAAGAGTATTATCTCTGGCACATTCAGATTCTGCCTCGACTTACGGCCATTGCCGGATTTGAGCTGGGGTCGGGTATCTATATTTCATCGATGTCGCCCGAGCAGTCTGCAGCCGTGATGAGAGAATCTCCTCGGACATTGTCCGGTGAGAGCTGATTCTGAGAAAGAAAGGAGCGACGATGCTTCCGAAAATCTCCGTCAGCCGCCGGTGTTCGGCTATTCTGGCCAACATTGAAAACTATCGAATGCTGCTGAGCGATGAGCTGAGCGAAGAGCTGACGACCCTTGCGCATGAGTTGCGGGATGTCCGGATCTGTCATCTGAATTCGACGGCCTTCGGAGGCGGCGTCGCCGAGCTCCTGTCGCGATATTTACCGATGTTGCAGGCCTTGGGCGTATCGGCGGACTGGCGATTGATCCACGGCCAAACGGAATTCTTTACGGTCACCAAGGCGTTTCACAACGCCCTACAAGGCGGGCACTATGCGTTGGGGGATAAGGAGCAGAGTCTGTATCTCGATGTCAACGAACGAAGCGCCGAAGCCTTGGACGACGGGTACGATGTCTATATTGTGCATGATCCCCAACCGGCGGCGATCAGGCACTTCGCGGGGACTCGCGATGCGAAGTGGATTTGGCGTTGTCATATCGATAGTTCGTCTCCCGATGAACAGGTAAACGGATTTCTTCGCCCGTACTTGGAAGAATTTGATGCGGTCGTCTTCACGATGCCGGAATTCCTGTTGCCTGGTCTGCGGACCCATCGCGCGGCATTCATTGCTCCGGCGATCGATCCCTTGGCGACCAAGAATATGGAGCTGTCTCAGGATCTCTGCCGCCGTGCGATCGCAGATTCCGGGGTGGATCCAAACAAGCCTCTGCTCGTCCAGGTGTCTCGATTTGACCCGTGGAAGGATCCGTTGGGCGTGATCGAAGCCTACCGTCTGGTGAAGAAAGAAATACCGGATGTGCAGTTGGCGTTGATCGGCGCCATGGCCGGAGACGATCCGGAAGGGTGGGAATTGCTCGATCGTGTAGAGGAAGCGGCATCGGATGATAAGGACATGTTTGTGTTTACGAATCTAGCCGGCGTCGGCAGCATGGAAGTGAATGTCTTTCAGCGCAGTTGTGATGTCGTCATTCAGAAGTCCCTCCGTGAGGGGTTTGGGCTGGTTGTTTCGGAAGCATTTTGGAAAGAAAAACCCGTCGTGGCCGGTCATGCCGGCGGTATTCCGATGCAATGTCCGGAAGGATTCGAGGCCAATTTGGTCCATTCGGTCGAATCCTGTGCGGAGCGGATCATTCATTTGCTGGCCCGTCCCGGTGAGCGAGGGGCTTTCGGACGAGCAGGACGCGAACATGTCAGGCGTCATTTCTTGCTGCCAAGACTGGTGCGTGACGAACTGCGATTGATCAAGCAACTCGTTCAGTAGATACCAGTTCGTTGAATCATCTCATGTGGGCCGAATGAAGCCTCTTGCATTCGCGTCGACATGTAGACATGCTGACTCAAAGGAGCCCTGTGAAGGAGGAGCCCATGCAGGTTGCCGCGCAACGGCTACAACTGGTGAAATGGTTCGAGGACCTCGGCATCGAAGACGTGTCGTCGGTCGGAGGTAAGAACGCATCGTTGGGTGAAATGTATCGTGAGTTGGCAAGCAAGGGGGTTAATGTGCCCAACGGCTTCGCCGTGACCGCGGATGCGTACCGTGTGTTCTTACGAGAAGCCAAGCTTGACGGTGTGATCAGAACCATTCTCGAAGACCTTGATACCCATAAGCTGGATAACCTCCGCCAGCGTGGGAGGCAGGTGCGGCAGGCGATCCTCGGCGCCACGTTTTCGCTCGAGTTAGCTGAAGCGATCACTGAAGCGTATGATCGCTTGAGTGACGGGTATGTCGATCCGGTGGATGTCGCGGTCAGGAGCAGTGCCACTGCGGAAGACCTGCCGGATGCGAGCTTTGCCGGCCAGCAGGAAACCTACCTCAATGTACAGGGGCATTTGTCTCTGTTGGAACATTGCAAGCGCTGCTTCGCGTCGCTCTTTACCGACCGGGCCATTTCCTATCGAGTCGATAAGGGATTTGATCATTTCAAGATTGCGCTGTCTATCGGTGTGCAACGCATGGTGCGATCGGACCTGGCGACATCGGGCGTCATGTTCTCTATCGACACGGAGACCGGGTTCCGTGACGCGGTGCTGATCAACGCGGCCTATGGGCTTGGCGAGAACGTCGTGCAGGGATCAGTGAATCCGGATGAATATTACGTGTTTAAGCCGACCCTGAAACAGGGGTTTCGTCCCATCTTGCAGAAATTGTTGGGGACGAAAGAATTAAAGATGGTTTACGATATCGGCGGCGGCAAGATGATCAAGAATGTCCCTGTTCCTCCGGAGGAGAGAGCCACGTTCGCCGTGACGGACGACGACATCCTGACCCTGGCCCGCTGGGCCTGTATCATCGAGGACCATTACAGTGCGAAGCGGGGCGCCCCGAGCCCCATGGACATGGAATGGGCAAAGGATGGCCTGACCGGAGAACTCTTCATCGTACAGGCTCGCCCCGAGACGGTTCAATCACTGAAGAAGGGGCAGGTGCTGGAAACGTATCGGCTTGAGGAACGAGGACCGGTGTTGGTTGAGGGAAGAAGCATCGGGGAGAAGATTACCCAGGGCCCGGTACGGGTCATCAAGACTGTGGAACAGATCCAACAATTTCAAGCCGGCGAAGTGTTGGTAACTGATAAGACTGATCCGGACTGGGAACCCATCATGAAGAAAGCCCAGGCGATTGTCACCAATCGCGGCGGGCGGACCTGCCATGCCGCGATCGTCAGTCGTGAATTGGGGTTGCCGGCCATTGTCGGAACGGAACATGCCACTGACCTGCTTCACGATGGACAGATCGTGACGGTGTCCTGTGCGGAAGGTGAGCGAGGCGTTGTGTATGAAGGGCGGATCCCCTTCCAGGTCGAGAAAGTCGATGTTAAAGATCTTCGTCGTCCCAAGACCAAGATCATGATGAACGTGGGAAGTCCGCAAGAAGCCTTCGGGCTCTCCTTTATTCCGAATGACGGGGTCGGTTTGGCAAGAGAAGAATTCATCATCAGTACTTCTATCAAGGTGCATCCCTTGGCACTGCTGGATTTCGACCGGATCGAAGAGCAGGTACTCAAGGATGAAATCAACCGAGTCACGACGGGGTACTCGGACAAGGCCGCATTCTTTGTCGACAAGCTGGCACAGGGGGTCGCGATGATCGGGGCGGCCTTCTATCCAAGTGACGTAATCGTCCGGCTGAGCGACTTCAAGAGCAATGAGTACGCCGACTTGATCGGCGGACGTCGTTATGAGCCGCGGGAAGAAAATCCTATGATAGGGTTCCGAGGCGCGTCACGGTATTACGATCCACGTTACCGCGAGGGATTTGCCCTTGAATGCCGGGCCATGAAGCATGTCCGGGATGTCATGGGTCTGACGAACATCAAGCTCATGATTCCGTTTTGCCGCACCGTCGAGGAAGGGCGGCGCGTGTTGGCTGAGATGGAGCGTCACGGATTGAAGCGGGGAGAGAACGGCCTCGAAGTGTATGTGATGTGCGAAATCCCGAGCAACGTGATCTTGGCGGACGAATTTGCCGAGATCTTTGACGGGTTTTCAATCGGGTCGAATGATCTCACGCAACTGGTGCTCGGGGTGGATCGCGATTCGGAGATCGTGGCCCATCTCTTTGACGAGCGGAACGACGCGGTGAAGAACATGGTGGCGACCGTGATCAAGGCAGCCAAGGCGAAGGGAAGAAAGATCGGCATTTGCGGGCAGGCGCCGAGCGACTATCCGGAATTCGCCCAGTTTCTCGTTGAGCAAGGCATCGACAGCATATCCTTGAACCCGGATGCGGTCGTCAAAACGACGATGACAGTGCTGGAACAGGAGTCACGTCTCGCGCGATGAGGTATCGGGATGGAAACAGGCTGAAAGGGATTGCCGGAAGGCGAGCGCAGGCATGGTAGGGCCCTTGTTCATTGCCTGGGTGCTCTTTCTGGCAAGTGGGGCGGTGATTGTCTACGCCGGATCCAAATTGTCTCACTACGGAGATCGGATCGCCGATCTGACCGGATTGGGGGGACTATGGATCGGCGTCGTCCTCATGGCGGGGGCCACGTCGTTGCCGGAGATTTTCACCGATGTCAGCGCGGCGTTGATCGATGCGCCGGACCTGGCGGTGGGGGACCTGTTCGGCAGCAATATGGCCAATATGCTGATCCTTGGCATTATCGATCTTGTTCATCGGCAAAAGCGAGTCTGGCAACAGGCTGCATTTGAACATGCCTTGAGCGCCGGCTTGGCGATGTTTCTGACGAGCCTTGCGGCTTTTTTCATCCTTCTGGGACAGGATGTCAAACATATCGGTATCGGGGCGGGCAGCGCAGTCCTGTTGCTGTTTTACATTCTAGGCATGCGCCTCATTTTTCGGCAGGAGGCTGTGAAACGGCGTCAGCGTGAGCAAGAAAAGGTCGTTGAAGCCCAAGAGGGTGAAGAGGACAAGGGACCGAGCAAGCGCGATGGGTTGAGGCGAGCTTTCCTCGGGTTCGGACTGGCGGCATTGGGGCTCTTGATCGCGGCGCCGGTACTTGCCGGTTCGGCGAATCAGATTGCCGAACAATCAGGGGTATCGAGCGGCTTTGTCGGCACCTCCCTCGTGGCCATTGCCACGTCGCTTCCAGAACTTGTGACGGCGTTAGCCGCTGTCCGGCTTGGAGCGTTTGATCTCGCGGTCGGCAATCTGTTCGGGAGTAACGCGTTCAATATGGCGGCATTCTTCTTCGTGGATGTGGCGTATCAACAGGGCTCACTCCTCAATGTCGTATCGGATGCCCATGCCATGGCCGCTCTGTGGAGTGTGTTGCTGATGAGTACGGCACTGATGGGTATCATTTATCGTGTGGAAAAACGGTATATGCTGATTGAGCCGGACAGCTTCGTGATCATCATCGGATATTGCCTGGGTCTTTGGTTGTTGTTTCAGTAGCACGAGATTTACCGTCACTGACATATGTTGATCTGATTACGCCGTGGGAATCCTGCTTACTCCACAATCTGCATCCGTTGGTTCATCCCCTGTCGCATCCCCGACATGGCATCGGCTGTCCAGCGAGGAGGTCGCGCACCGGCTCGGAGCGGACCTGACGATCGGACTGAGCCGTGATGAAGTCGACCGTCGTACCGAGGAATACGGAGCGAATGAAATTCTTGAACGCCCGCCGCGGCCTCCATGGCGCATGCTCCTCGATCAGTTCACCGACTTCATGATCCTGGTCTTAATCGGGGCGGCGATCATTTCCGGAATTATCGGGGAACCGGCTGACGCTCTCGCGATCGTCGTGATTGTCCTCTTAAACGGAGCAATCGGTTTCGTTCAGGAGTATAGGGCCGAACGGGCCATCGCTGCGCTGAAACTGCTTGCGGCGCAGTCGGCTCGGGTCAAGCGCGATGGTGAAACGACCATTGTTCCGGCTATCAGGCTTGTTCCCGGAGATTTGGTGTCGGTCGAAGCGGGTGACGTGCTGCCGGCGGATCTGCGCCTTGTCGATGCCGCAAAGTTTAAGGTGGATGAGGCTGCGTTGACTGGCGAATCGGTGCCGGTGGAAAAACGGACGAACCCGCTTGGTGAGGAGGACTTATCCCTGGGGGATCGGTTGAACATGGGCTACAAAGGGACCTTAGCCACCTATGGGCGCGGTACTGGCGTAGTTGTGGCAACAGGGATGTGCACGGAACTAGGGAAAATCGCTGCACTGTTAGAAAAGCAGGAGGTGCTCAAGACCCCTCTGCAACGGCGGCTGGCCGTGTTCGGTCGGCGACTTGCGATCGCGGCCTTGGGGATTTGCGGGATTATCTTTATTGTTGGGCTTCTACGAGGTGAATCAGCTGTTCTGATGTTCTTGACGGCGGTGAGCCTTGCGGTTGCGGCGATTCCGGAGGCCCTACCGGCCATCGTGACGGTTGCACTGGCTCTGGGGGCTCGGCGTATGGTCAAGAAACGAGCGTTGATTCGCCGATTGCCCGCCGTCGAGACGCTGGGATCGGTCACCTATATCTGTTCAGATAAGACCGGTACGCTTACGCAGAACAAGATGCGGGTCGAAGTGCTCTTTGCCGATGGGCGAATGGATTCGGATGTCGTGCGGCTCGGATCCTATGACGGGCCGTGGCCTCACTTGTTCAAGGCAATGGCGTTGAGCAACGATGCCGTCAAGAATCAGGACGATCGGCTGATCGGTGACCCGACGGAAACGGCGCTGTATCTTGCAGCAGAAGAGGCAGGTGTCAGTAAAAAGGAGTTGCTGGACACCATGCCGCGGCTTGCGGAATTACCATTCGACTCGGACCGCAAACGAATGACGACCTTCCATCGCAGGGACGAAGAGGTCGTCGCTTTTACTAAAGGCGCACCGGAAGCGGTACTGGCGTTGTGTGACAAGGCTTTGGTCGGAGATGTGTCCGGATCAATCGACCAGGAGGCCCTCGCAAAACAGGCCGAGACGATGGCCTCGGAGGGGCTGCGGGTTCTGGCGGTAGCCTGTCGGGATTGGATGATAGTTCCG
>JAOUPN010000251.1 GCA_029879905.1 Nitrospira sp.
CCTGCCGGTCTGGACCCGATTCATGCTCCCTGGGGCGCTGAGTGTGATCGGTCTGTTCGTGCTGTTTGGAGATGATCATAGCGCGTTGCCGGTCAGCTCAATTAATTTTGTCGAAATCTTTTCAGGTCAAGACCGGGAATTGATTGAGCATAAACTCTATGGACTTCTTTCCCTCGCCATAGCCATGTTTGAGGCCCTCCGTCGAAGCGAGAGGGTCCGGCACCCTCTGTTGGCCGCCCCACTTGTCCTGTTGACCTTCGCCGGCTCGCTATGGCTGTTTCTTCACTCACATGGAGATCACCCCGCTCTGACGAAGATCCAGATTCAGCATTCCATATTGGGGATCGTCGGTATCGTCGCGGCCTTGTCCAAAGGCTTGGCCTCCTGGCTACCCAATGCATCCCCGTCCGTGACGAAACGATGGGACGTTGCCTGGGCAGGATCCGAAATCCTTTTTGGCCTGCTGCTCCTGGTCTACTCTCAATAGAACAGATCGTACGCTTGCTAGGCTTTCGATTCCGTTCTGGACTTGTACCGAGTTTACTGAGTCTCGAGCCTTGCCTTAGGTGAGCTGGAGTGCAGTAACCGTACAGCAATGTAGCCCACTGGGCGCTTACTCACACTCATCTTGCTCATGCCGCCGCCCCATCAGGCGAAACTTCTCTTCATTCACGACTATACAAGACAAGCAAAACGGCTGACTCATACCGAGATTGCAAAGAACGCCCGCAGATCAAGAACCAGAGTGACCAACATTGCGAATGGGAACACCCACGACGTCTCCACAGATGTGTTCACCCCTATACCTGCCGCGACAGATCATCACACTACCATTCGAGTCAAACAATCAGCTGCGCAATAACTACTCAACTTCGACCTGGCCGGCTTACCGACATAAAGTCAGGCAGTTACACGGAAACGGTTTACAAGATCGTCAAGACAGCCAAGCCAGAGCCCATCGACACCCTTATCAATCTACCAACAGAAGAGTGGTTTCATCTTAATCACATTTCCCCCTCACCCCACCCCCTCCTCCTACACGGGGGCGAGGGGAGAAAGACTATCGACACCCTTACAGAAACTCAGAAAGAACGTTTTTGGAATAGCGCTCCTACCGCCGCTTCATCGGCGCACATCTTCCTCTTTTAATAGTGCTGGCTACTCCCACCAGTGCTTCGTTTGTGGATCATGTTTGCTCACGCATGACCGCATGCTCTTGAGGCAGCAATAGCCTCTCCAGCATCCAGAGACGACACACTGCTTCGCTGACTTGACCTGCCACTTTCCAGCCTATACAATTTAGCTAATTTAGCTATTTTTAGTGGAGGGTACCATGCCGAAACTCACATTCAGGAACCGTCGCGGGCAGATCACGCCTATTGCCACCGTGACAGCGACAAAAGCCAAGAATGAGTTCGGCGCAGTCCTGGAGCAAACTCTGCATATCGGCGCGGTCGCCATTACTCGTCATGAAACTCCTAAGGCCGTACTTCTCTCAATGGAAGAATTTGAATCGTTGGTGCAAGGCCATACCAACCCCCTTGATGAATTGAGCCAGACATTCGACCAGCTACTTGCCCGCATGCAGACACCACAAGCCCGAAGAGGTGTAGAAGCCGCCTTCAGTGCTTCCCCTGAAAAACTGGGCCGGGCAGCAGTCTCAGAGGCCAAACAACAGCATGCGACGGCCCGTAAGCGGACCCGACGTGCGAGGGGCTCCGCACGGACATGAACGATTCTCGGCAGCCCCGTATTTATGTGTTAGCCGGTGTCAATGGAGCAGGCAAAAGCAGTGTCGGTGGCGCGGCCGTCCGTCAGCATGGCGGAGAGTATTTCAACCCGGACGAAGCAGCCCGCGTGATCAGAGCCACAGCGTCGTCCCTGACACAGAAAGCCGCGAATAGTGCTGCCTGGCACCAAGGAGTACGGCTCCTGAAACGGGCGATTACGAAGAGGCAGGATTTTGTTTTCGAAAGTACGCTCGGCGGACACACCATCACCAGTCTCCTGATCCAAGCAGCCCAACACGGCATCGAATTGCACATCTGGTACGTGGGTCTGTCCAGCCTGACCTTACATATCAACCGAGTGCATGCCCGAGTCAGCCGGGGCGGACACGATATCCCTGAACGCGACATCCGCCGTCGCTATGTACAGAGCCGCCTCAACCTCATCATCTTACTCCCGCACCTCACCACCCTGCATATGTACGACAACAGCACGGAAGCAGACCCGACGGCCGGACGATCACCACAATTGAAACCCATACTGCATCTGGAACGGGGACGCGTTCTCGGCCCACCGGATCTGGCGGCCACACCGCACTGGGCTAAACCGATCGTTGCGGCGGCGCTCATGCTTCACCAGTCATAACTATGTGCGGATACGTTCACATACCGGGGGCTCGACCCAGGATGCCTTACCCTCCTTGCGCAATCCCTCTCTCAATCTCAGCTTGAATATTCGCATCACATGTTCTATGTGTTGTGGCTGGTTTTCAGGACTGTTTACGACATAGACGCTTTCCGGCACCACTGGAGATATTCAAGCCGCTCTTGCATACACCAGCATAGGGAAATATGCAGACCGTACTATCGGAGGAGACGCTGATGACACAGATGACAGCCGTGCAGATCACCGAGCCGAGAGGTCCCTTCAAGGTTGTCCATCGTTCGATACCTGAACCACAACCCAACACCGTCCGTGTGAAAATCCAAGCTTGCGGGATTTGTCACAGTGACATGTTCGTTAAGGAAGGCCATTGGCCGGGACTTCAGTACCCCCGTGTCACAGGCCATGAGGTGGCCGGTGTGATCGATGCGGTCGGTGACGGAGTGGTGGCCTGGCAGAAAGGTCAGCGGGTCGGCGTGGGATGGCACGGAGGCCATTGCGGCCGATGCACGCCATGCCATCGAGGTGATTTTTTCGGATGCCAACACTTCCTCGTCACCGGATTTCACGAGGATGGAGGCTATGCGGAATACTTAATAGCCCGTACTGAAGCACTGGCGGCAATCCCTGATGCTGTAACGTCCGTGGAGGCTGCGCCGATCCTCTGTGCCGGAATCACCACGTTCAATAGCCTACGTCATAGTGGAGCCAAGGCCGGCGACCTCGTGGCCGTCCAAGGAGTGGGCGGACTCGGCCATCTTGGAATCCAGTTTGCCCATAAGATGGGCTTCCACACCGTGGCCATAGGACGAGGACGGGATAAAGGCCACCTTGCCATACAACTGGGCGCGGCCCGGTATCTCGACGCGGACACGACCGATCCGGCAAAAGAACTGAAGAGCCTCGGGGGTGCAACTGTCATCCTCGCAACCGCCCCAAGCGGCAAGGCCATGTCGGATATGGTTGATGGCTTGGGAGTCGGCGGGAAGCTGGTGGTCCTTGGAGCAGGAGCCGACCCCATCACCGTAACCCCTATTCAATTGATCGGGGGGCGCCGCACCATTCAGGGGTGGCCATCAGGCACGGCTCGTGATTCAGAAGATGCCCTCAATTTTTGCGCCTTGACCGGCATCCGTCCGCTTGTCGAGCCGTTTCCATTGGAACAGGCAGCAGCAGCCTACGAACGTATGTTGAGCGGCAAGGCCCGTTGTCGTGTCGTATTGACCATGTCCTAGCCGACGGATTGATCCCTGCAAGGCTACGAGGCCACATCAGAACACGAGCATAAAACTTGTTTATGATCCGTTGCTGATCGTCAAACCCAGTGTCCCCTCAGCAATCGACCGTACGGACAGCCCTTCGCTATCGGCAAAGACGCCGATGCCTTGAACCGACGTCATTCGCCCATCCATCGTGACCGTCGGACTCATCCTACGCATCAATGCAGGGGCCAGAAGACTCTGCACCTTCTTCGTTGCGGCGGTGACTCCGAACACCGTTTCGGACGAAAGAAACTGCCGAAATCGCGAATTATAGAGCCATTCTGCGGATTTTTTTAAGCGACTTCCCGACTCATGATCGTACCGCAAATCCGATATGTAGATGGTCTGGGTCAACAAGTTCAGTTGCGGCTTCCCGACTAAATATACGTGTCCTCTGGCATCTCCCCTGAAATCAACCCGTACCACGACTTGATTGCCGCCGTTACCCGAGATTGAAGCGTCGACAATCACAACGGTATCCCCCTCGTTTGCAATACGCTTTCCTCTCAATCTTGCGACAAGAGCCTGGGATAGCTCGGCATATCCCAACTGCGTATCGACGACAATGCGAAACCGGTCGGAATGCAATTGCGGACCGAGTTCAGGAAGTGCCGATGAAGAAGGATCAGGCTCGTTACCGTGAACAATGCGCGGCTTCACTCCCAACTGAATCGTATTCTCAATGACCGGGCCCTGGCCGGAAAATCCGGCATGGCCGATCTGTTCGACATTGAACAGCAGCCACACATCCGGCGTCAATTGTATCGGCCTGCGTAAGGCATCCCAGGCCTCTTCCATATGAGATTTGAAGGTCACCGTATTGACACGCGCGAGGACGTTCTTGAGTCCTCCGCCTATCACCTCCTCCAGCTTCCCATAAACGGCCTTGGTCACATCGATATCAGGGACATCTATGACACACGGATCGATCGGATTGAACGCCACGTTGGTAATGGAGGCGGTCATTTCATAATTCGGTGTCAAATCAATCCCGATATCCCCGTTCAGCACCCCACGGCTCGGCCATTGCCCACCGTCACCGCATCGTGCCGGAGCACCACCGGAACTGAGGTTGCCATGGGCTCCGATTTTGTAACGAAGGGCCACGCTCAGAGGAACATTGGCCCCTCGATTGACGCCTTTCCACCAATCACGGAGAAGAGCGCTGTCCATCGCGCGGGGGGAGAAACCAGCCTCCGAAGGAGTCATGGTGAACGCATCCCGTTCAGCATAGTATTTGTACCCCACACCTCTTGCTCCTTTGATGTAACTTCCCCAATGATCAAATGTTTTGGGAATGTTGCCCTCATCATTGGCGGCATTGAGCACCGGTGTGAGATCCGCACGTACGGGCACGGTGATGACAGAATCCACCACGGGAAAGGCCGGACTCTGCACGGGCGGTAGCGTCTCCGGCTCCGGTGGACGAATAGGAAGGGCGCTCAGAGAACATCCGGTCAAGAAGAGCGCAAACGGCCAAACGATCAATACCTGTCGAACCGACGGAGAGCGCATAGATTTTTCTCCTTCGGAAAATCAGCCCTGGTTAAGGATAGTCCCCCCACATCAACACAGCAGACACACACCGTCGAGAAACGGCGGCACTCGCCTATATGACGACTGTCTTGAATGGTGCGGGCTAGGATACCAGAACCGCACGGTGATTCGCACCGAGTATTTCCGGCAAGACTCTTCACCGAATCATGACGAATATCCCATTATCGACCACTTGCGGGTTAAGTCCCCCCCCCCCGATAATCC
>JAOUPN010000252.1 GCA_029879905.1 Nitrospira sp.
CGAAAAAAATAATGAATGACGTTAATGCGACAAAAGTGAACAGGATCGTCCCCATGACTCCTCCTTAGGTAAACGGTATGAGTTCGTTGATCCAGGACACGCACGTATCAGTGCGACGGTGTATTTTCTCGTGGATCATTAGGAAGCGGTGCAAGGAAAGTGCCGGGAGGTTTTGCTTGGCTCCTGCCACCAGCAAGAAATTCCGGCTGTGTGAAATATAAAAACGCTTTGCGAATCACTTCGTTAAAGGATAGTGGCTCATATGCCGCAGGGGAATGGGTCAAGCAAGAGCATATATGAGATCCGATAGTCTGCCCATTTTTGTGTATGTCTGGCGACAAAGTGTGCTCCTTGTCGGTTGTCGTTCAATAGTGGATTGAGCTCGTCTATTCGTCGAAAAGTCAGCCTCGATCTGATGAGCTAGAGTGGAGATTTCCTGTGGTTTCATCCGAACTTGCCTCTACGCGGCATGTGTTTTCGTGCTGGAGTTGAGAGGATGTGGTGAGCGTGCTGTTCTCTCCGGTACCTCTCCTGCAAGGTAACGATTCGCATATGGCGGATAATTGGCACGATGTGGAAACTTTCATGGCCCAAGAGTCTGATGAGAAGGCGTGACGTGTTCTCCTCGGAGAAAATGTTCAGAACCGGTCAAGCAGCAAGATATTGCAGATGATTGGTGCAGAAGGGGCTATTCTTGCCATCTTTTTGCAGATCCACCGGGTCGTGAATGGGTAAATTTTGTCCCTGAGATCAACGAACTGGTTGTCGTCATCAGGGGGAGACTCAAAATGACTATCGGAGCTGAGGAGGTTATCGCTGAGCCTGGCGACGAAGTCCGTATTCCTCAAGGCATCTGCCACTCTGTGAAAAACATCGCCGATATGACGACGGAATGGCTATATGGATATGATGAATCCGAGTGTCTAGTCGTATGGTGAATCAGAAAGACGGTAACCTAATCCCTGCTTATGGTGTGGGACAAGGCTGGGATATCGAAAATGGCGCGCGGTTGTTTCTCAAAACGAATGTGGTCAAAGTCTTGTCGTCCTAGTAGGGGCGGTATGGCGTCTATCGACATATGCCCGAGGCTGGCTTCGAGGAGAAGAGGGAGGTGATGAGGGTTGTCGTGATATTTGCTGGTGTTTGGTACGATAGATATCTTCCGTATTTTGCGGCTTGGTTGCTTGAATAATTTTGTCGGAATCTTCCTCCACAAGCTTCCAGATGAAACTCGCCATCGCGGTGCCGAAAAATAATACGATGATTGTGAGCGCCGCGAACCCGACCAATATCATTTCCATGATGTCCTCCGGACAAGGTAGATCAATGTTGAGGCTGAGTGTAACATATTTGCCAGAGGACTTGGGGATGTTCTGACTCCCTGGAAACATGAAAACAATGGTCAGGAGTCCGGCCGGTGATTTAGGTCATTTGGTTGGTCTGGTTTGTCTGGTTCGGATGCTCTGGAAGACCCAAGACGTACGACTCGACAGAGGGTTGTTCGGTTTTTGGTTGGTGGGAGGATCATCTATCTTCCCTCGCCCCTACCACGGGGAAGAGGGTAGGGATGGGGGGTGGCACTCCTCGGCCTGCGCCTACTCCGCCGAAGTAGCCCACAGGCTACGAAGGCCGGAAGCCGTTCGGCTTCGAAGGCCAAGCAGCCGTGGCTTCCTGCGAAGGCGGGTGAAAGGGGGAAGTCGTCGTCCTGTCTTTTTACGCAATGGGCGGAGTCAGCAGTTTTTTCATTTCACAATGCGCCATCACGACGTCAGGAGCTCGCTGTAATGCCTCATAGTAGCTCCGTTCAAACCCGTCTCCTTCTTCGGATGGGCGGATTAACGCTCGTACTTGAATGACGATGTCGGCCACCTCTTCTGTCGTCAAATCATCCTCATTGTCCAGTAATTCATCGATGCGGACGACCATGTTCGAGAGAGGATGAAGCCAGGTGAACCACGGATCATTCATGACGAGTTGCAACAACTGTCCCGTTGAGTCGATCCGTCCATAGACCCGTTCAAATGTCAGTTGTTCCGCAACAATCAGAGACTTATGCAGTCCTAAGAGTCCGTGCCGGACGCTGACAAGGGTTTGGCGAAGCGGATTAATTTCTCTCGTGCGTGCCTGTTTCGATGAAGTAGCCATAGGGTAATTTTAGCAGGTCATTCTGAAAATGGGGTGAAGAGTTCCGGTGTAGCGTTCCATTGGGCCGCAATTATCTCAACGTGAGAACAGCTCCTTATCGGTAGTCGTGGTTCGGTACTGTAGCCCGGATGATCGGGATAGTTGGTCGAGGGCAGATTGGGGGGTATTGATGTCGCCATCTGTGGTGTGATCCCTCTGTGTGGGTTAGGACGGCAGGCGGGTCCCGAATGACGCGAAGAGCTCACCCGTAAGGCGCCTCGTACCGGGAGGGTCGCTTGAACGTTTTCGCCTGATAAAGTCGTTGAGAATGTGACCATCCTTCGTTTTGTGCACGTGAGGGTATTTGAGGTTCATCCGGTATCGTTCAATGGCGCTGGCAACACGGCTGATGAAGGTCACGGTACCATCGGCCCCTACTCGCTCGACAATCCCCACATGGGTCAGTGGGTCATTCAATCTTCCGTCTCCGTTGAAATCCCATGTGTTGTCAAAGAATATCAGATCGCCCGGACGGGGAGTCTGCGCGCGGTGGAGTGTTCCGTATCGGCGCACATGGTTATAGATCAGTCGCACACCGTTCGCACCGGAGCCGTCGACGCCCCCTGCATAGAGGTCAATCCCGTGCTTGAGAAAGATGGCCCGCATCACGCCGGCGCAGTCGTACCGTATGCGTCGTCCTTCGCTGGTAATCGTCGTTTCTCCGACAAGAGTCGCTGCTGAACGGACGATACTTGAACGGGTGAGCCCCTTGGGTGTCGGGTGGCAACAAGACTGTGGTGGAACTCCGCGCCGGAGTTCAGCCGACCTTGGCGGCGTCGACGACTCCGTCGAACGGGATGTCCTGGGGGAATGGGTCGGTGTCGTGGCGCACCCCGCGAGGGTGGCAATGGCGACGGCCGCTATGATGAAGGCTATGCGCATTGAGGTTATCGAACGTTGACGAACCGACCATGGGCCATTTGCCTGAGGGCGTCGATATCTTCGCGTCTTGTGACGGAAAGCGGAACAGTGTGGTTGAGTTCTTCGATCAAGAGATCGGTTGTTAACGGCGTCCGCTGGTGCAGCGCCCGATAGAGTGCCGCCACAACAGCTTGTTCGATCTCGGACCCGCTGAAGCCGTCACTGGCACTGACGGCTTTGATCAAGTCGAATCGTGCGCTGTCTTGCTTCCGGAGTCCGAGGTGAATCTTCCAGATGGCCGCCCGCTCATCGTCATCGGGTAAATCGACGAAAAAAATTTCATCGAACCGCCCTTTGCGGAGAAGTTCAGGTGGAAGCGACGACAAATCGTTGGCGGTGGCCACGACGAAGACCTCCTGTTTCTTTTCTTGAAGCCATGTGAGAAAGGCTCCGAATAACCGTCGGCTGAGCCCAGCATCGGCTTCTCCGTTTCCACCTCCTGATGCCATGGCCTTCTCAATTTCATCGATCCACAGGACAATCGGCGACAAGGATTCGGCCGTGGCAATGGCGGTGCGAAAATTCTTTTCGGATTCACCGATATACTTGTCGAAGAGCCTGCCTGCGTCCAGTTTTAGTAACGGAAACTGCCACTCCCGCGCAATAGCCTTTGCCGCAAGCGATTTGCCGCATCCGGGGACTCCTACGAGCATGATGCCGCGGGGAGGTGTCAGATTGAGTGCTTTGGCCTCGTCCGAGAATCCGATTTTTGCCCGATTCAACCACGCTTTCAACGAGGAAAACCCTCCCAGGTCGAATCGGTTGTCTTCCAGCGGGTAGTATTCCAGGAGCCCCCCGTCTTTGATCATCTGCACTTTGCGTTTCAGGATGGTCCGAACATCGTCTGCGGAGAGCGTGCCGTCTTCGACGAGGCATTGGGTGACGGCTTGGCGGGCCTGATGCAGCGTCAGTCCCTTCAACGCGCGGAGAACAGCGTCGCGTTCGTTTTTCAAGGAGGCTGGGTCGGCCCTGCGATCGGCCGGAATCGTTCCCCTGATGGTTTTGGGAGAGGAGGTCGAGCGAGAGCGGTGTGGTGAAAGTCTTGGGCGGAGTGATCGGACAATATGCTCAATCATGGTATTGAGTTCGTCGTGGTCCGGCAGTTGAAGCTCGAGCCGAACGACAAGTTTTTCGAGATCAAGCGGAAGAGTGATGGGATGACCGGTCATCACACATGTGGCGTGCGAACCGCTGAACACGTCGGCTACGTCCCGAAGTTGGCGGGCGACCGCTGGGTCTTGTATATGGGGTGAAAGGTCTTTGAGCCAGAACACGGCTTCGACGGTCAAGGTATGTAAATGCTGCAGGACAGCCAGCGGTGAGGCCGTGAGTTTGCTGAGCGTGGTCTCATCGGTACGCGTCAGTCCTCTGGTCACCGACCATTCAAACAGCGGCATTCGCTCATGCGCACAGACGGAGTGCAGCAAGGTCGATACCCGCTCTTCCTCCACTGTTTCGATGGCGATCAGCGGGTGTTTGGAGCGGATAAGCGTGCGAAGGTCATGCGCGCTGGTTGAGAGAGCCATCGGATGGACATGCTAGCACGAGGGATCGGCATGACCAAGAAAACCGGGAATAGTTACCGAGAATCCGGAGTCGGGAGCGTACCTGATTGTGCACAACGAAAGCCGATGGTGGCCGTGCGTTGTTCCGGAGTTGCGCCGCTGCGGGTGGCAGTCCTCAGCATGGCCACGTTGCTTTTCCATGATCCTCCACGTACGGACTTATATCGTCCGGTTGTGGGCCCAACGGGATTTCGTGCCGGCATATAGGCATAGTAGTCCGTCCCGAACCAATCCTGTACCCATTCAGCCGCATTCCCGGCCATATGATGGAGGCCGTAGGGGCTTGCGCCTTCCTGAAGAGAGTCGACTGCCGCGACGATCGGAATTTCATGTACATGGTGTTGGCCGAACATGGCGCGTTGGTTGTTAGGGGGATCGGCACCCCAAGGAAACAGGCTGCCCTCCGTACCGCGAGCGGCTTTCTCCCATTCTGCCTCGGTCGGCAGTCGTTTGTTCTGGGCGATGCAATAGGCCTGCGCCTCTTTCCATGTCACATACAGCACCGGCCAACGTGCGAGTGTCTTGTCGGAAATCGCATGGACGGTGATGAGGTGCCAGATCAGGTTTTTTAATTCATCGGCAGGCTGTCGCTGGTGCCGTTGGAGAAAAGCCAGATATTCACCGAGACTGACTTCGTCACGATCGATCTCGTAGGTGTCGAGCCAGACTCGGTTTTGCGGAAGCTCGGTGTCGTCGTATTGCGTCCAGGGGCCGTACGGCATGCCGTCGGTGCGTTTG
>JAOUPN010000253.1 GCA_029879905.1 Nitrospira sp.
ATTAGGTGGCTCGAGGTGCCACAAAACGGAAACGCTTGTCTCAACGAACAACGAACGGGGAGATGTGTTGACGCGCCTCCTATCGCGTGGCAATGAGAGGGGGCAGGAAAGTTTTCACACAGCCTGGACCCAAAACGGCCCTTCACGACCGACCGCTATCGGGTGGGCTTACGCCGACGCGCGTAAGAACCCGTGATCAATGGTCCCATCGTTGCAATTCATTGAAGAAGCGTCGAGCCTGGCGTATTCTTCACGAACAATAGTGGCGTCTTATACGGACAGAAAAATGAAGGTTGAGTATCTGGCAAACATTAATTCCGCCCATCCCAAGGAAAGCATTCTGAGGGTCTTTGACTTCGACTCAACTCAAGCCTGCAAATTTCGAGACATCCTGTCGAAGCTTGCGACTGGCCCAACTTCTGAAATGGATATATCTGATCTCCCGTTTGTGACCTCCATAGATGGATGTCGTTTGATTTTGAAGGCTGGTATAAGGGACAGAGGTTTAAGTCAAGTCTCCAGTACCGATTTTGAATGCACATTGACAAAACTTACGTGGGAAAATGCAGAGGGTCTTGTCGAGCCATTTTGTCAGGGGGATCTCTCTGGTTATCAGTGGTTGTACGACCTTGACAACGATATTAAATTCCTATTCTCGCCAAGCGGAGATTGGTAAACCAGATAACAACGACTTCCAACGGATCGCGTATAGTTCCCACTGAAGTCGAGCGTTAATGCGACAGGATTGAGGACTGCTTTGGGGCCGAGCGACTTCGCCGCCGGACGTCCGCTCTTGGCCGATGGCAGTCCTCGACCCCAAGCTGCCGTCCACAACTGACTGCTATCCGGTAGTCCAATCGAATGCGGCGTGGTCAATGCGAACAGGGGATCAGGTCTGGCCATACACCATGCGCTGCTCGCGCCCCTGTCTCTAATTCATTCTGCCATGGCAGATACTCGCGTGGAATTCTCTTTAGCCCTTTCTTGCTTTCCGTGCCGAACCGCCTAGAATTCATATCAATGGTTGGTCGGCCTGGCTGGTTTTGATGGGAGGGAACTGTGTGGGTACAAGACCTGGTCCTATTTGCGTGGTCCGCCTCCATCAGCAGATGATCCGGCAAGTGTTGGTCAGCTTGTGCGAGGGCGGGAGGGAAGGCGAAAGGGTGAGAGGTTTGAGGTTGGACGAAAGGATGGCGGGATGAAGGCGAAGATACCCCAGGTGCTGTTGCCTGTGTTCGGATGGGCAGTGTGTGCCGTGGGCCTGGTGCCGGCGTGGGCGGGTGAGCCCGTGCAGGCTGGCAATACGACCAACAACGCGGTCGTCGTCAAAAAATATCCTCCGTATCCGGATGTGTGGGAGTGGGTCACACCGTTTCCCTCACGCATGAGCCATCGATTTCAGGCGGATCTTCTGCCGGATGGGGAGGTGCAGCTAGCCTATCAGCTCAAGAGCAAGACCCCCACGCCCGCAGAAGACATTGTCCCTCGTGGAGAAAAATTGAGCGTTCTCTTTTTTGGGAAGCATGCTGTTCCGCCGCCAAAGGACATGTATGCCCATGATCACAAATGGAGAGTGAAACTGCCCAACGGCAAGATCGCCATGAGCGCTGGTAGATCGGATACAAACAGTAATTGTTTTGTACTGTTTGATAGAAACTTTGAAGTCCGCAGTGCTGACGAGAAAGTACTTAACCGCAAGATGCTTCTGTACGTGTCGGATCGGCCAGAAACCTTTGTGCCGAGTGGGACGTGTGAGGGTGAACCCTATACTGACCCACCGTTTTCGTATCATGTGACACCGATGGGCGCAGGACTGATCCCCCTCGAAGATAACACGTTTCTCGTGGTGGATTACGAGCATGGGGTTGTACTCCGATTTGATGAGCAATGGCAGACTCAATCGTCGCTGCTCAATCGGCGCGTCTTTGTTCTGAATGAACAAGAGGTGCAAGCCTTCATTCGTAACAGCAAGTATCAGAAAACTGAGGCCGAAGGATTTGGCCTGAGATGGCAACAAGTCGAAGATGATCTGTATCGGCATCTGATGACCTTGAAGGAGGGGAACTAGTCATCTCAATTACCGGGACACCGGATGTGATCCGGCTCAAGAATGGCTCAACGAAGTTGCGCGCGGATTTGTTCCGCTATTTCCCGTCAGGTACTCCTCCTTCGCTGCGCTTACCGGTTACCGGGCCTGTTCAGGCGACAGGGCTAATGACCGCTTTGAGGTAGTGTAATCTCGTGGGCGAACGTCCGCTCATGGCCGATACTTGACTGATGCTCTGACAGGGAAATCACGACCCAAAGTGGCTGTTCACGACCGACCGCTATCGGGTAGTCCAATCGAATGACGGCGACATCAATGTGAACAGGGGAGCAGGTCTGGCCATACACCATGCGCTCATCTCACTCCTGTCTCTGATTCATTCTGCCATGACAGATACTGGTGTGGAATTCTCTTTAGTCCTTTCTTGCTTTCCTTACCGAACCTCGTAGAATTCATATCAATGTTTGCTCGGCCTGGTTGGTTGTGACGGGAGGGGACTGTGTGATTAAAAGATCTACTCCTGTTGTGCGACCCTGTTTGGGGACTGGGAGGAAGGGCGAAATGCGATTAGGAATGACAACAGTGGCGGTCCTACTGTTCGGCTTATTGAACGTTGCTCGAGCCGACTACATGGATTATCACTTCGAGGTTCATTGCGAGTCGGAAATGAACCGCGCTGAAATTGTCCCATATGCGGTCTACAACTCGGATATTTACAGTACGGCCTCCCAAGAATGCGAGTTCTCTAATGGGAGAACCATTCGCGCGAAAATGGGGCTCGGGCCCGTCTATCCATACGGTATGGGTGGCGCGGACCCCGACAAGTGGCTTAGTGTCTGGGTCGATAAAGCACAGGTCTTGAGTCAAACCCGTTTTGGTTGTGGCGATGAGGGTCCATGCTCTCTCCGAGTCATCGTTACGGCAAAGGGTCTTGACGTCTGTCGTCGAGAGCTGCCTGGTCCGCTGGTACAACAGGACTCCCCCAAACACCCGAAGGAACGATGCGAATTTACTCCAAATAACAAACTGTCACACACTAGGGATTCGCTCGAATTTCCTTTGCCCAATGAAAGAATACGGCCCGCAGCCGGTTCACTGGCCACCCTGTATTCCAAAGACACACAATTCTGTAGCCAGTTTCCACTACTCGATGATCCGAGAGGCAGATCCTTTACCGGAGACAACATCCGGCCACGCATAGGACTTCCGAATGACGCTGAATCAATTGAACCGGATAAGTCATCATTCTATAGATATGGCGATCGCTATCGGCACTATAACTTCGATGTCAACAATGACGGAACGAATGAGGCTGTAGTTGGGCTGCATGCTCGAAGTCATGCCAGTGACGGTGATACCTATTTTGCATATGCGGACGACAAGGTCCCGAGTCTTGAGGTTGAGGAAGGTAGTTCACCTCGTAGCGAACTGGATTATGCAAAAACAGCTAAGGGAATCATCCCTCACAACTGGTCTGATAATATGGACAAAGACGAGAAACAGTCTACAGGAAAGGATCTACGAGACGGAGCCTATATAATTAAGAACGTGGATGCCCCATGGTGGGATGTGAATGATAAGCCAATATTCCGTTTCCCGTACTGGTATCTCTGGCCATTTCGCTACAAACAGACAACCTACTTCCTGACTTGGTCACAAGAAGCAGCCAAACAACACTGGTATACGATTCTTCATCCGGATATCAATTTTCATGTCACCGAGATGTGTGTGTTTCAAGTCGTGAAGGAGAGATATTGAACTTGCGCGCGTATCGATGCCTAATCCCTGGTTCTAGGCGATGTCCTTGTTGATGCGTCGCTGTGCCTGAACCGGAACGTTGAGTCTGTAGAAATACTCCGGTTCTAAAATAGATGGGGTCATTGCTTGACCTTGCACCGCCGGTGTCCTGTCCGCGCGAACAGTGACGGTGCCCGCGACGCTGCATGGTCAGAATTCGTGAGAACTCCCGTATCAGGACCGCGATGTGACTCGAAAGCTGTTCCTGCTTGAGCAAATCGTTCCGCTGTTTCTCGTCAGGAACTCCTCCTCCTTCGCTGCCCTCGCCGGTTGCGGGGCAGATTGATGCGGCAGGGCTAAGGACCGCTTTGGGGCGGTGCGATCTCGGTGCTGAACGTCCGCTCTTGGCCGGAATGAGACGTCCAAGCCGCCGTACGTACGTTGCCAATGGCGGGCTATAGGATCTCAAAAAAGTATCGGCTACAAACATTCCCGTTCCTGTATGAAGCGAGGGGTATGTCTTACAACCCGACATCGCCAAGATGGGATTGGGAGGGTAGGCTGACTTGTGGGTCACAATTCATTAAACGATTGGGAAATGACCATATCGGTCGATGGGGAATGAGAGAGAAGCTTTCTGCTTGTTACCTGCCGATATGCAACCCCGTCAACTTCAAGTTTTAGAAGTGGAATTTGTCTTCTGCGAGCAGCCTTGATGGCAGTATTGGGACAGTGGCCGCTATATATCGAGATTGGCTCGCCGAATCGTCTTTTTCCCCTCCCGCCTCCGCAGGAAGCTGTGGGCTCCACCAGATGTATCTTTCTTTATACGGCCGAGTGCGGGCATACGTATTTTACGTGATAAATCCATGAGATATGCTTTCAGCGTTTTCTTCCCCATCTTCTGTGGATAACTCTGTGTGCAAGACGGGTTTTAGGGCAAAACACTGCGAGAATGACAGTGTATTTAACACTCTGCCTACTTTTTAGGCATCCGTTACCCGTAAGAGATACCACAAGGGGTAGTAGTGCCGTCGAGGTTTTGAAAGTTTTTTACACAATTTTGTGCTGAGAGGGTTGACATGTTTTAAACACCGCTGCTGGTGCTGCGAACGAGCCAAGCATTGTCTTTTTATCCACAGCTGCAACGGTTTTCAGGCGATTATGGTCGTAAAAACACGTCTGGAGTGGTGATTCGAATCTGTCAAGCGCTGAGACGAGACGTAAGGGTATTTCTTTCGAGAAAAGACAAAATTTTTAGAAAAATATTTCCAGCGCCATGCTTCTCCGAGACGAAGCGCACGCATGAGTTCTGTCGGCAACCACCTGAGTCTCTTACTATTCTTTCATGGTGTTCAGGGAATGCAGGACGTCCGGAATACCTGCGGAGCATATCCGTACGAGAGAATCACTGTCGCGGTCGCTTGGCTTTTGCCGTCGGTGGAGCCGTGAGCGGGTTTTCAGGCCACTGGTGTTTGGGGTAACGGCCTCGGAGTTCCTTGCGGACTTCCGAATAGGACCTCGCCCAAAATCCTGCAAGATCCTGAGTCACTTGAACCGGTCTCTTAGCGGGGGAGAGGAGGTGCAGGGTCAGCGGCACTGTTCCCCCGGCAATACGTG
>JAOUPN010000254.1 GCA_029879905.1 Nitrospira sp.
CGAGACCAGGGGCAACCGATCATGATGGGTGGCGATCTCACCCCGCTCCACGAAGATCTGCTCATCCAGCGTCACGCCGACCGATTCACCGGCCTCCGCACCGGTCGGAAGCGGGTCGACATTGAACGCTTCGATCGACTTGATGTTGGCACGCTTGTTCGAGGGCGAGAACACGAGATGATCTCCCACCTTCAGACGTCCGGCCGTAATGCGTCCTGCAATGATCCGACGCGCATCGAACTTGTACACGTCCTGAACAGGAAGCCGCAAAGGCTGTTCGGCCCAAGCCGTTTCCTTTCTAAAAAGACTCAGCATGTCGAGGACGGTCGGACCCTGGTACCAGGACATGGCCTGACTGCGGTTGGCGATATTGTCTCCCATCTTGGCACTGACAGGGATGATCCGCTCCGGCACCGCACCGAACTGGCTTAAAAACTCCCGATATTCCTTCTCAATGTTATCGAACACGTCCTGCCGATAGTCGACCAGATCCATCTTGTTGACAACGACCGCAAATTGGCGAACGCCAAGAAGAGACAACAAATACCCATGTTTCTTGGACTGTTCCTTCACCCCTTCCAACGCATCGATCAGAAGAAGAGCCGCTTCGGCGCGCGCGGCGCCGGAGATCATGTTCTTGAGGAATTCCTTATGACCCGGCGCGTCGATGATGATGTATTGACGACCCTTCCAGATGAAAAACGTCCTGGCGGTATCGATCGTGATCCCCTGTTCCTGCTCTTCCAAAAACGCGTCGAACAGGAAGGCATACTCGAATTCTTTCCCCTGCTGACGGCAAATCGCCTGCACCTTCTCCAGTTTTCCCTCGGGCAATGACCCGGTATCGGCATAGAGCCGACCGACGAGCGTGGACTTCCCGTGATCCACATGCCCTACAATGACAATATTGAGATTCTCTTCGGGTTTCGAAACCGTCCCGGTCGGCGCGGCGGCCATCGTCGTGTCGCCCATTACATGTACCCCTTCTTCCTGAGCATCTCCATTCCGCGTCCGGCATCCTGTGCCCTTCCCGCTCGCTCGGCGATATTGGTGCCTCGCAGCTCCGCAATGATCTCGTCGACCGTTTTGGCGGTGGACTTGATCGGTGTGGTGCAAGGGGCACAGCCGAGACTCCGATACCGAGTGCCGTCTCCCCGATCCAAATACAAATCCATAAAGGGGATGTTCTCCGCCTTGATGTATTCCCAAATATTGATCTCAGTCCAATCCAGCAGCGGATGGACACGGATATGGGTCCCGGGTGGGAAGGTCGTTTTGAACTGGTTCCACAGCTCCGGTGGTTGATCGCGGAAATCCCAATCTCCATGTTTGTCCCTAGGCGAGAAATATCGTTCTTTCGCCCTCGTGCTGTCTTCGTCGGCCCGGACACCCAAGATGATGCCGGTATAACCTTTGGATTCGACGAGCGTCTTCATGGCCGACGTCTTGAGTGCCGTACAGCAGACATCCCGGCCCAACGTATGGTTCATCCCGGCGGCAAGCGCCTCTTTGTTTTGGCCGACGACCAAATCCAACCGCCATTCACGGGCGAGCCGATCACGATATTCGATCATGGCCGGGATCTTGTAACTGGTGTCGACATGCAGCAGCGGAAACGGGACATGGCCGAAAAAGGCCTTGCGAGCCAGCCATAAGAGAACGGTCGAGTCCTTGCCCATCGACCAGAGCATGGCCAGATTGTCGAAATGTTTATAGGCTTCTCGAAAAATGTAGACACTTTGATCTTCCAGCTGGCGTAGATGATTCATAATCAAGTCTTTAGTTGTTAGTTTTTAGTTTTCCGCCTCTAACTCAACACTCACAACTTAGCCGATGTTGCAACTGTAGCGCTCGAATCGGTGGCGAGTTCGGCCAGCTTGCGCGCTGCTGCGCCTTGCTCCACCGCCGCTTTTGCCATGGGGTAGCAGGTCGAGAGGGAATCTCCCTTCCCCACCGCATAGAGCAGCATCGCGGCATTCATAAGGACCCAGTCTTTCGGCCCGCCCTGTACTTGGTGATGGAGAATTCGCCGAAGCAAGTCCGCTTCTTTCTCCCGTTGAGCCGGTGGGAATCCCGCCATGTCACGTGAGGAGCCGACTCCGAAACCAAAATCCCTGGGTCCGACGCCCATCGGCGTAATGCGTTCGTTCCTGAGCTCAAGAATCCGCGTGACGGCAGACAGGGATAACTCCGGGTCGCCTTCGACACCGCGGACGATAAACCCGCGCGGGCATCCGAGCATGCGCAAAGCCTCGGCCGTTTTTTCAAAGTGCGGCGGATGCGACAGCCCCACCACCTGCGCGGCTGCGCGTGCAGGATTGAGAAGTCGAGCAACCGGATGAAAGATATTCCTGACTCCCAGTTCCTGGCGCATTTCCAAAAGTCGATAGATCGGCGGATGGTACAGACCGATATCCAGATAGGCAAACCCCTTGTGCCGCAGCACCTCGCCCACGGCCTCCGCGCTCAAATCAATCGGAATACCCAATGCCTTCAACACCCCGGCGCCACCAGGCCGTCCCGGGATCCCATCGTATCCGTGCATGAGCACCGTGGCGCCGGCGGAAGCTGCCACGATCGAGGCAGCGACCAACGCATGAAACGTATCCTGCTTCCCGGCATAACTCGGCACATCAACAAGCGCCGCGCCTTTCGGGGCGGGAATCGGCGGCACGTATTGCCGGACAGCGGCCGTCAAGGCGGCCAATTCCGTCACCGACTCCGTTTTGTACCGCATGGCGATCAGAAAGGCGCCGACTTGCACCGGAGTGGCTTCTCCCTCGACAAGTGCTTTGACGGCCTTCTTGGATTCGTCCCAGGTCAGATCTTTTGATGTCCTCTGCCCCTTCGCAATTTTGGCAAGAATGTCTTGAAATGGCATGTTACGCCTTGTGCAGTCCGCATTCGGTTTTCCCGCTACCCTGCCAACGGCCGGAGCGCGGGTCTTCCCCAGGCATGACCGGTTTCGTGCAATGGGTGCAGCCGATGCTGGGGTAATGCTGATCGTGTAACGAGTTATAGGGAACCTCGTACACCTTGATGTACGTCCACACGTCTGACCAACTCCATTTGGCAAGAGGATTGACCTTCACCAATTGAAATCGCTCATCCCACTCAATCATCTTCGCGTTGGCTCTCGTCGGGGCCTGGTCCCGCCTGATACCGGTCACCCAAGCATCAAACTCCTTTAGTACACGGGTGAGTGGTTCCACCTTTCTCACCTGGCAACAACGATCCGGTTCGCGTGTCCACAGCGCCTCTCCATATTGGCCGGCTTGCTGTTCCGGAGTCAGCAAGGATTTCGTCTGAATCACTTGGGCAGGCTTCAGCTGATAATGCTCAATAATTCGATCCCGTGTCGTATAGGTTTCGGGAAAGAGAAACTCCGTATCGAGATAAAAGAGCGGCACAGAGGAGTTGATCCGATGAATCATATCCACCAGCACGACGTCTTCCGCACCGAAACTGCAAGCCAGAACAATCTTGGGTGCATACCGTTCAATCGCAGCAGCCAAGACCTCCTGAGGCTGCTTAGATTCGAACGATTCCCCCCACGACGTGATCTCTTCAGTACTTTCTTGGCTACCGTGCGACGGCATAATCACCCTCGAGATGTCCTCAGTCTCCGACTTTCTCAACCAACACCCGATAATGGGTGGCCTCAGGTTCCAACGCGTCCTGTAAGAGAACTTTGTGCCCGTCGTTTTTTAAGCTCATCGGTACATTCTTGATCGGTTCACCCGCATCGAGCCAGACTTCAAGCTGCTCCCCGGCATCCATCATTTCGAGTTTCAACTTGGTCTTCACATAGTTCATCGGACAGGCCACGCCTCGCAGGTCATAGACCGGTGCTCCGGTCGGTACCGGTGCTGCGGTCTTCGCAGGGGCAGGAGCCGGCACTGGCTCCTCCTTCACCGTCGCCAGCTTGAGATCCTTACCCATCTGATCTGTCGCAGCACGGCATGCATCGACAAAACCTTTGGCAAAGGCCATTTTCTCCCGGGCCGATGCTTCCGTCGTTTCTTTCGGCCCCAAATCTCCGACGATGGCACGCAAATCTCTGTACTTGCCTGGAACAATTCCCTTCTGCGCGATCCGACTGTCGAACTCAGTAAAGGTTTCGGAATCGGTCGACGGCTCCAATCCCTCGGTCACCAACAAGGCTTTTGCAGCTGCCAGCACCGCGCGATAGGACTTGTTCACGGATACGGAGTATTGGTGCTTATCGATCAACAGTTTCCCCTGATAGAGCTCCTGGTCGGCTTCGAGGATCCCGTTTTCAATCATTTCAAGAGCACCGCCGGCACATTCACCTGGTCCGAGATCTTCCAGAATGAACGGGGCTTCCCCTTCCCAGTCATAGTAGAACGTGGAGTCTTCGTCGTAGGACGGGACGATCGTATAGGGGATGAGCTCGTCCTTCAGTGCGTTCTTCCCGACACGGCTGATAAAGGTCTGCATGTTCTCTCCGGACTTACGATCGCGTCGATAGACATCGATCAAATGCGTGACGGCGGCCGACACCGCTTTCGCCGGCAACTTGACGATCATCTGCCCGACCTTTGCCGTACCATTCACATGCCCGCCAAGATGCAGTTCGTACATGGGCAACGTATGTTCCCCGATTCGCTTGCCGACTCCATGGAGTCCAATAGTCGAAATATGGTGTTGCGCGCAGGAATTATGGCAGCCACTGATTTTTACAGTGACATCCTTCAGGTCTTCAGGCACCCGGCCCGCCGGGAAAACTTCTGCCAGCGCCCGCGCCATACCTTTTGACGCCGTAATCCCCAATCCACAGGTATCGCTTCCGGGACAGGCAATAATATCCTCAACCAACTCGGCCCCGGGATCCGCGAGACCATGCAGAGCAAGATCCTCATACAGCAATTCAATCTGGTTTTCAGGAATCCACCGAATGACGATATTCTGATTGATGGTGGTGCGGAGGTTCCCATTGGAATACCGCTCCGCAAGATCGGCGACGACCAGCATTTGCTCGACCGTCAGATCGCCCATAAAGAGCTTGATCCCAGCCGTGACATAACCATCTTGCTTTTGCCGGACGACGTTGGTCCGTTTCCACATCTGGAACGGTGTTTCTTCTCCGATGCGACTTCCATTTCCATTGCCGTTCCCATTGCTTGCGGCCGCACCCGTTCCGTTTCTGGTGGGCATAATCAGCGGCACAGGCTCATCCATATGCGTTAAGAGTTTGAGCGGCTCAGGCTGCGGAAGACTGTGGCCCATGGAGGCATACGCGGCTTCCCAGCGACGCTTGAATTCCTCAAACCCCAGCTTCTCGATGACGAATTTCATCCGGGCTTTATTGCGATTTTTTCTGTTTCCCAATGTATCGAATACTTTGATGACGGCTTCGATGCTGGGGATCAATTCA
>JAOUPN010000255.1 GCA_029879905.1 Nitrospira sp.
GAATATTCTCCAAGATCTCTATCACCCTCCGAGTAATTTGGCAGAAACCGGGATTTGGCGGGAACGGACGGATCTTAGCGGAATTGCGAGGGTTTTGTCATTATCGCGGGCGGGCGGAACCTTCAGATAATTTGGCAGGAATGCGCCGATTTCCCACCGTTCCTGCCAAATCGCGCGGCGGGCAAATTTTTCCTTCATGATCGCTTCAAACCCGCTTCAATTCACGGGAAATTCTTATTTGAAGAATGGCCGTGAGATGAAATTCGACTGCCATTTGGCAATGAAGATGGCAAAGTGCCTCGCAATCGTTGTTTTATACGCTCCTAGAGCGGTGATACCAAATTTTGAGGGGCTGTGGATAGTGAAATCCGACTGCCATACGTTCATACTATGAACACAGAAATCGCGGTCGACTATAAAAACACGACATAAGCAACACTCTGTTTACGGTCTCTTCTCTGAGTGTGGTTAATAAGCCAATTCGCCGACCGGATGTATAGACGCATATCCAATTAGATTAGGTTAGATCAGAGCTATGCCTTTTTACTAAGTAAGTTTACCCCGCCTCGCCTTAACTTGAATATTTCTTCGTGGATCCATTCTAGTGGAGCACCAAGTAATTTCAATTCACGAACAATAACCTTGTCTGGCGCCCCACGTGCTATGTACTCGCGGAGCATAGCCCTCGCCTCCTCTAGGCGATCACGCATGGAGCTAGTAGGGCGCAAGCTTCGCGGTCGCATTTCCACAGAACTCCGTATTTCCTCCCGTAGAATGTCAAGTTGCTGCCGAAGTTCAAGAACCTCCTTCTCTTGCGGCGTAACGTTGGGCTTATGCGTTGCACCCTTGGTTTCCAAGAACATCGGAAGTACTCTCTCCGCAGGAGATTTAATGACCTCCCCAATTGCAGCCTGGACCTTCACCTGGAGGACTTTCCCCCAATTCGGCGCATTCTTATCATAGACCAGAACCCGTAACGGACGAAGATCGAAAGGAACATCCTCCATTGATTCAGCCACGAGGATGGCGGGCTTGGCAAGAGCATGCGCTAACCCTAGCTCATAGAACACATTGGGATTCTTACCACTCAAGTCCGCGAGAATCAGTCGAGCTTTCTTCGTATACGTCCAAATATCGTTCACGATAGAACTCGGGCTGAACAGATCATCTGCTCGATGTGGCTCAAGACCTGCCGCATTAATTGCAGGACAGTAAATATCCTGATAGTAGTCATCAAGCCAGCCTCCGAATGGCATGATAACGAAGCATATATCCTTCAGAGTGCCGCTTTTGCTTTTTTTAGGAGTGCCAGTTTTACTTTTCTTGGCCTTCCCCATGCATTCCTCCTAGCGTATCGAAGTCTCAACTTGGCATCTATACAACCATCTCCTAAAGCACTCGTTAATTCTCCAGACTTCCTAAGGATCTGTCAAGGCACTAGATCCGCGTATAATATATTGTTTTGGTTTTACGAACAGAGGTATACTAGCAAAATGCCTGCTGAACCAAAAAACAAATCTGGAGTGGGATTGCTTGAGCCTGAGCCTCACTTCAAGTTCCAACTCGCCTACGAAGGATCTGCCGTTGACCAAGGGACAATGGATGTCTATCAGCTGGCCCCTGCCCTAATCGCACTTGGAGATCTCTTCAAAGAATCCAACGCCATCTTAAATAAAGGAAAAGCTACAGTAGGTATACGTGTCACAGAACATATCAAGCGAGGCTCATTTGAACTGACGTTCGTTATCGACCAAACCTTAATCGATACCACCGGCAATCTCTTTTCGAATACGATCAGAAATCCTCAGGACCTTGCGATACTCTTAGGCGTGTTCACTGAGACAGGTGGTCTTTCTGTCAGTCACGGACTTATCCAATTCCTTAAACTTCTTAAAGGTGAAAAACCATCTAAGGATGATAAGGGGAGAGTGACGGTAAACGTCACCGGGGATGGAAATACTGTGATTATCAACCCAGATGTGACCCAGCTATATGAGTCAGGCAAGATGCGACGCGCGATTGACTCAGTTACTGCCCCCGTGAATACACCAGGCGTTGACCGGATCTGCTTCAGTGGCGTCGACAACGGGGAGATTCAAAAGATCGAGAAAAACGAAAGGCCATATTTCATGGCCCCTGCGGCATCGGAGGAACCAGCGACAACCAGCCCTGGGATAGCCAGCAACATCGCTGAACGCGACCTTGAACTTGTGAGTCCTGTATTTAAAAAATCCAACAAGTGGCGTTTCACCGATGGGAACGCGACCTTTCATGCGCTCATGGCCGACCAGGATTTCCTGGCCCAAGTGCACAGCCGTGTCAGAAGGTTTGCGGAGGGGGACATTCTCCGTGTATCACTTCAGATAGATACGACTAAAACCCAGGAAGGCTTAAAGACACAGTATACGATCATTAAGGTTTTAGACGATATTACCCCTCAACCACTCTTTCGTTGAATCTGCCATCCTTCCTCACGCCCCACACCACGGCCGTTTTGTCTTCCCACTATAGGGTCGCGCGGCGCCGGCCTCGATCAGCATGGCGGACAGGGCTTGCCCGTCAGCGACTAGGCAACCCACTGGATGCCTCCATGAACCGAATCTCAGCAGCGCAGCGGATCAACCACCAAACCACTCCTTCATTTGACGCCAAGCCCTCACCAGAAACGCACCGGGAATCTGTGCAACGAGCCCATACATAAAAGCTAAGAGCGCAGCCAACCATACCGATTCAACCGACGCAATGATCCAAGTAAGAAAAGCAACGCCGAGAATGATCCCTATACGAGCAGCTGTTGTCTGGGGTACCCCCATAATCTCAGGTTGAGGAACTTGGAATTTAACCTTAACACCCTTATGGAGGATATCGAGCCAAAGTGTAGGCTGACTCTGAGTTTTAGGGGCATTCAAGAAATGAAAGCGAACAATCTGGCCCCGGTTTAGGACGGGAATGAGAAACTCTCTCTGCCTCGAATATAGCGCTATCTGGTTATCTGTAGGTGGCTGGTCTAAAGGATGGGCAAGCAGCCGAGAGAAGTCAGGCGACCAAGACAGGGAGCGTACCGAACCACTTATTTCTGTGCGTTCAGTCAAAATTGTCGTGTCATTCGAGAACGCGCGGACGATTACGTTCTCATAGTCCTTCAGGCTGTGGTTTATAAGCTCGACCGTTGATAGATAGAGGTCAATAACAGGACTGTTGTTCCAGGTGACACGGACGGAACCGAATGCGGAATCGTCACCGGAGCCTCCGATTCGACTATGCCGGACGAAGTAGGTAAGCAACCCGCGCTTGTGCCAAATCCGGTTGGCAATTTGCGATAAAATTAAAGTTGAAACAATCGACAAGCCACTGACGACATAGTTATTTTCGAGGATTGTCCAATCCATAACTTTACGTGCTAACGCCACATTGAGAGCTGTTCTCCGTCATCCATATAACTGCGCCACACCGTCTTTGATTAGCACGAGGGAGAGGTCAATCCTGTCATTGCTCAGGTGGACTGAGAATATGAACTCATTTTCCGTCTTTGCCAATTTTCATCTGAGTCCACGATCGACTAATGACTCTCCCTTCCGTGTTGAGGGTGACGGCCAAGGATTGAGAATTGCCCGTCATGCCGTTCCCGCTCGCTGCGACAAATAGCCCTACGATTGGAATAAACAGTGCCGGATTGGACTCCGCATGAGCATAGACCCACGTCAGCGTTTCGTGTGTGGTCCCTTCAGCCAGTGTATAAGTCGAACTCTGCGGAGGACCCAACTCGCTGATTAACTCGGATTTCATGGTCCCGATCGGCGGCCAATCTTGGCTGCGTCCCTTCAAAGCTTCTTGTCCTGTTGATGCACAGGCAGAGAGATTGATGAGCACAAGTCCGATCAGTAGCAGGCGCATCATGCCCTCCAGTTATACGAGTTTCAGTCGTCGGCGCAAGGGCATCACAACACCGTCTTGCCGTGACGCCAGGCCAGCAATCCCTGCCGCCTCGCGCAGCAATCGCAATTCGGTGTCCAGATGTTGCAGATAGCGGTCGCCTGTCGCCACAAGCAGGCTTCCGAGATCGAGGATGAGTTGCTGCTGTCCCGCTGACAGCGGCGGAAAGGTAAACTCCGAGAGAGTGTCCTCCCGTCGAGCGTCATGACGCATCCCTGCGCTCCTTGCGGGACTGCTGCCGGCGGGACTCCAGAGCCTGCTCAATGATTTTGAGCTGGCCAATCAAATGTCGTCGGACGTCTTCTTCGCCGGACCGCAGCGCGTCAAGTAACCGCACGACCGTCTGCCGATCGTCCGCGTCCAGCCCCGTCAGCGCCACGGCATCAGGAGTATAGCAGGCCGAACTTTCTTGCATACCATTCGACTCCGCCGTGGGAGTCATTTCTTGAGTGTTTCCCAGTAGATAGTCAACCGATACATCGAGTTCACCAGCCAAAGCGACGAGGACCGTTTTGTGAGGAACACGGTCTCCCTTCAGATAGCGCGACAGGCTGAGCGGCGTTAATCCAACCGATTTCGCAATCACACCCTTCTTCTTTCCAGAGCGGGCGATTGCCATCGCGAGACGTGCGGAAAAACCTTGGATTGCGGACATGGATTATTATTATTCTAACAGCATATTTCTATCTTGACAGAAATATACCGTTGGTTTAATGTGTGACTCACAGTTATGAGTCACATGACATTGACCATACGCACTGAGTTACTCCGGCGCGGCTTCAATATGAGCGACATCGCCCGCCGCTGCCAGGTGACGCCAAGCGCCGTCTCACGCGTCGTTGCGGGACTCGCCCGCTCTCGGAAAATCGAGTCGTGTATCTGCCAAGTCATCGGCATACGTCGGCGCGATCTGTTTCCGATGAAGTCACATCGTGTGAGTCACAAACTCTCAGCCGCTTAAGAGGTTTTAGGTGACCGGTCACACTGATCCATCTATCGTCCCCGCTACCCCTGACGACCTGGCCGAGTTGCACCGCCGGAAGCGCGCGGCGCTGGCGCGGACTCGAGTCTCTTTTCGACCTCGGCGACCCGATTCTGTAGATCCTCGATCTGCAGATCTTGCATCTCCGCATCCTGGAGCATCGTATCAATCGTCACCTGAACCGCCAGCCGAAGATCTTCCGGGGAAGGGTGCTGATCAATGAGCCGACGCATCGCCCGCAACTCATCACAGAGCCGTTCGAGCCGCTCAGTCATCAATCGCAGCTTTTCGAGGTCGAGCATCGCTCCCTCACACACACACGCCGGCGGGATCCATGCCTGCCGACGGACCACGGGCAGCCTCCCGATCCGGGCGGTCGTTCGTGCTCACCAAGCCCTCCGCGCTGGGATCTTGACCGGTGCCTGCGCGGGGGACCTGGGTAGCCGACAGTCTAGTCATTTTCCCCGACAGGCGCA
>JAOUPN010000256.1 GCA_029879905.1 Nitrospira sp.
GCAATGCCTAAGACGAGACGATCACGTGGGGTCATGTTCATTCGACGACTCCGCCGAAAACCATGATGATATCGGCTTATCTGGAAGAACGTTCAGCGCGCATGCGATCCGCCAATTGCTCGAAGCGGGAATCACCTACAAGCGACTCCACGGACATATGCAATTTGCGGCGCCAGTTCGGATGTTGATCGAGTGTGCCCGGCACATTCACCTGATCCTGCGTCGTGATCACATCCTCGATGTTGGCCAAGACCAGCCAAGCCGGTGTACGGGCCAAAAACTGATGCGTCGCCACGATCAATTCCCATTTCTTCGTTGAAATTGCGTCCGGATCGTCCGGTGTCTCCGGCGGTAACAGTCCTTCGGATTTCAAGACGGCAAGCCATCGTCTCTTGTCTACCTGCCGTTCTCCCATGGACGCCAGGCGATCGTCGTCGCTTTGAATCAGACCGAGTGCGCTACGCACGTCAATGTCATGGGCATCCCAATATCCGCTCAAGGTCGGTAAATCGTGAGTCGTGACCACGGCCAACGACTGCGCAGGATACCAATGTGACGGTTTAAACTCACCCCTGTCCGTCCGCTCAAAATAAAAGACTCGATAGGAGAGCACACCGGCATTCCCCAGCCGCTCGCGCACCCAATCCGGAACCGTCCCCAAATCTTCTCCGATCACGAGTGCGCCGGCCCGCACACTTTCCAATGCAAGAATCGCCAACAGATCATCGGCAGGATAATACACATAGGTCCCTTGTGATGCAGGGAGGCCACGCGGAATCCAAAACAGCCTGAACAACACCATCACATGGTCCAGACGAATCGCCCCACCATAGCGGAGATTCTTGCGCAGGAGATCGATGAAATACTGATAGCCGGTTGCTCGTAGACGGAGGGGATCGGTCGGGGGAAAGCCCCAATTTTGCCCTTCCGGAGCAAATGCATCCGGTGGCGCTCCGGCATCGGCCTGAAGAACCGACACATCTTGATATCGCCAGCCATCCGCACCGTATCGGTCACTCCCCAATGCCATATCGAGATAGAAGCCGATCGGCATCCCGGCCTTTTCGGTCTGCTTGACACAGACGCCCAACTGCTCGGCCGCCAGCCATTGGCAATACACAAAGAACCAGACCCGTCGCCTATGCCTATACTGAAATTCCTGGACGGCCTGGGACATCGGACTCCGGTACGGTTCCGGCCAATCCGTCCAAATCATGGCGCCTGATTCGGCTCGCTGCTGCTCCTCGAGTGCTTGAAACACCCCATAGTGCAGGAGCGCATCCCCTTCCTCTCGCATGTACGAGAGAAAGGCATGGGCCCGCGCAGTCGTCGGCGTCAACTCCGGTTCAATCCCTTCAAAGTTGTCGCGCAGAAAATTCTCGTAACAGATCTCCAAGACCGTACGTTTCGCCTGGGCAACGACATCGTAATCGACGAACTCACTCTGCCTGGCCGCGTCAAGTTGCGCGCGAAACGAGGGATCGGCCAGTCGGTTCTGGGCCTCCGTCGAAGACTGAAACTCGGGAACCCCTTCAATATCGATGTAGATCTCGTTCAGAAACAGTCGACTACTGGGGGAATAGGGGCTGATATGATAGGGCGTCGAGTTCTTCAGCGCATGCAACGGATTCACCCCGATCAGAGAGACTCCCAGCTGCGTACCGGCCCATCCGACTATCGAGGACAAATCGCGAAAATCTCCGATTCCCCAGTTCGATTCACTACGTAGAGAATAGAGCTGGAGTGCCAACCCCCACAAACGTCCTCCCTTCTGAAAGACATCAGGGACATGACACCGGTCTGGTGCGACGATCAATCGGAACCGCACCTCTCGCTCGATACACGATCCTTTCAGAGTCGCATGGACATCGTAGTAGCCCATAGGCAACTGCAGCGGCAACGGAATCTGCACACGAATATGCCTTTGCTCCCTGACGACACGCACGTCGTCGATCTGCAGTCTTGGCCCCTCTACCTGTTCAAGACGTTGAACTCCATCCTCCCCGAAGACATTCCAGTGAATGCGTATCAGTCCCTCCTCCGCAGTCTCACAGGGAACATGCAGCACCCACGTGCCGGGCTCTTGCCCGACCCTCAGGATCCGAACAGGCTCACAGCCTTGTATCCATGGACGTTCATCCCACGCCGTCAGCTCTTCAACGAGTTCCGTCCGGGTTGACGCACGAAAGCCCATCGCCGCCAAGATCGCACGGCGAGTCTCGTCGGTCGTCACATGACAAACCCCGGTCATATCGTAATAATCTGCGGCAATCCCGGCTCGATCGGCCAGGAGGCGAAGCAACTCTGGTTCAGATGGATCGTACATCCCGGCGAGTGTGGAGGAAGCACAAGATCAAGTCAAGGGAGTCGCATTATCGTTCATGCAGGCTCTCGTTGACCGATTTGAGGAGCGGACTCATCAGATACTCAATTACCCGCCGCTGCCCGGTTTTGATCTCTACCGTCACCGCCATGCCGGGCGTGAGCGGGACGGATCTCCCCTCAACGGAAATGGTGTCCCGCTCCATACTCACCCTCGCCGGATACACCAACCCGACCTTCTCAACCGGCGCCGCATCGTGGGAGACCGTCAGCACCCGTCCGGGAATCGTCCCATAGAGCGTAAACGGGAATGTTTCGACTTTGACTTCGACCGACTGTCCGTCCCGCACAAACCCGACATCTTTGTTTTCCACCTGCGCTTCGACTTCAACGGAATGTTCCTGCGGCACAAGGACCAACAATGGCTGTGCCGGTGTGACCACCCCACCGACCGTATGAACCGCCAATTGCTGAACCACGCCGTCGATCGGAGCCGTCAACCGCTGCAAGTCCGCCTTTTGTCCGGCCTTTTTTGCATCCAGCGCCAGCGAGGCGGCTTTGGTTTCCATCAATGACAATTCCGTCTGTTTCGATTGCTGAAACTCGGACACCAACGCACGATGGTGATGCTCTGCTTCCGAAAGCGCCGCACGATCTTGCATCAACTTCTTCCGTTGTCCGGCCAACTCTTGCGTCTTGTTGATCCGCTGCTCTTCGATTTGCAGATAGTCCAACCGCGTCACCGCCTGGCGATCCAGCAACCGCAAATAGGTCTCAGCCCGTTCCGTTTCCATCGGCAGCGTCGTTTCCAGACGCTGCACATTTTCTTTCGTCTGATCGAGCGCGGCCTTGCGCTGATCGATCAGCTCCAACGCGGCCGCGACCTTGGCCTGATGCTCGGCCCATTGATCGCGCAGCAACTGCCGCTGCAACCGGACAAACCGCTGATCCGTCCCCGCAGGCGCCGCAAACGCATGCTCGCCCGCCACCAGCGATCGCAACCTGGCCACCTCAACCATCGCCGCCCGGTATTCGTTCAATGCCCGATCGCGGTCCGCGCGGTTGAGCGTCGGGTCGAGCTCGATCAGCACATCACCCTTCTTCACCAGTTGCCCATCCTGTACCGCGATGGCCGCAATCACCCCGGTTTCATAGGGCTGAATGACTTTCGAATAGCCGCTGGGAATGATTTTCCCCTGAGCCGTCGTCACAATATCGATCTTGCCGAACGTGGTCCATGCCACACCGGAGAGAAACACCGCCAAGATCGTCCAGAGAATGGCGCGACCGAGAGGTGAGGGAGGAGCCTGCTGGATCTCCAGCACCGCCGGCAGGAATTCCATCGTACGGCGGTCGGTCCCTCGCCCGACGACGGGGAGTGACGTCCCTCCTTCTGACTCTGCCTGCCACGCTGCTTTCCACACCGCCCAATGCCGTCCTACCATCGCCGTGCCTCAAAAATCGTCAATCATCATACGCATTTCATGCATGCGAGTGGGGCGAGACGTGCGAGAAAGGCGGGACGTGACTCGACAGCCTCCCAAACCCGTCACGCAATTCCCGCTCCTCTTGCCTTTCTCGCGAAAGACGTCTCAGCCCTCAGTCCTCATATCTCAGTCCTGAGTCCTCAGCACTATTTTTTCCTTCACCGTTCTTGATGCGCATGCAGCCGTGCATAGAACCCACCGATGCGGAGCAGTTCCTCATGCGAGCCCTCTTCGACGATCTCCCCTCGGTCAATGACATAGATGCGATGCGCCGGCCGCACCGTACTCAACCGATGGGCGATGATAAAGACCGTGCGTCCCTTGGCTATCTGCGCCATATTCCGCTGGATGACGGCCTCAGATTCGTAATCCAGCGCACTGGTGGCTTCATCGAAGATGAGAATGCGGGGATCTGCGATCAACGCCCGCGCAATCGCGAGACGCTGCCGCTGCCCACCCGAGAGCGAGCAGCCGTGCTCCCCGATCATCGTATCGTACCCTTCGGCCAATTCGAGGATAAACTCGTGGGCGCCCGCCAGCGTCGCGGCCTGGATCACCCGCTCCATCGACACGCCGGGATCGGTCAGTGCGATATTGTCGCGCACCGAACGGTTGAAGAGCACATTTTCCTGCAGCACCACGCCGACCTGCCGCCGTAGCCAAGCCGGATCGACTTGCGCGAGATCCACCCCATCCACGACGATGCGTCCCCGTTCCGGCACATAGAGCCGTTGAATCAATTTGGCAATCGTGCTCTTGCCGGAGCCCGACCGTCCCACCAGGCCGATTACCTGACCCGGAGCCACCGTAAACGACACTTTGCGCAGCACCTCAGTCCCATCAGGCCGATAACGAAACGTCACCTCCTCGAACGACACCCGCCCGGTGACTTGTGGAAGTGTCGTCCGATTCGGATTGTACGAGGGCTCTGGCTGCGTATTGAGCACATCACCCAAACGCTGCACGGAAATCCCGACCTGTTGAAACTCTTGCCAGAGGTTGACCAGGCGCAACAGCGGCCCGGTCACCTGCGCCGCCAACATATTGAACGCAATTAATTGCCCGATGCTGAGATCACCCGCGATCACCCGATAGGCGCCGACCCAGAGCACGGCGACCGTCGTGATTTTCTGAATGCCGGTAGCCGTCTGGCTGGCAATCAGCATCAAACTGGTCGCGCGGAAACTCGCCCGCACATACCCGGCCAACTGCTCGTCCCACCGGCGCTGAAGCGGAGGCTCCACCGCCATGGCCTTCACCGTCTGAATCCCACTGATCGCTTCCACCAGAAAGGCCTGGTTCTCCGCGCCGCGGTTGAATTTTTCGTGCAGGCGGGCGCGAATCGCCGGCGTAATGGCGACGGACAGGATCGCATAGAGCGGCAACGAGGCCCCCACCACCATGGTGAGCGCCGGACTGTAGAACCACATCACGGCCAAAAAGACGGCGGTAAAAAACAGATCGAGCACCACCGTAACCGAATTGCTCGTGAGAAACTGGCGGATATGTTCCAACTCACGCACACGGGCCACCGTGTCGCCC
>JAOUPN010000257.1 GCA_029879905.1 Nitrospira sp.
CCAGGCTACCCCGTCCTCTCGGATTCGAACACTGGTCGCAGATTCGCATGACATCACGCTGGCCGGCACTTGTGCAGTATTAAGTCGCACACCTCACATCACCGTTGTCGCCACGGCAACGACGGCGACCGACGCCTTGGCGGCAGCCGTCTCGCATACCATTGATCTGGCTCTCTTAGAACTTCAACTCTCCGACGGACAGGGCAGTGACATCTTCCATCGTTTTCAATCTTCCTGCCCCGATACCAGAGTCATCATCCTCGCCGAGAACATCGATGAGGAATCTGTCTTCTCAGCATTACATGCCGGCGCGGCAGCCATTTTGGATAAACGCATCACAGAGGCGAGTTTGGTCCACGCCGTTGACGCCGTATGTTGCGGGCATATGGTTTTTAATCGCCGGGTCTTGCAACCATTGATCGGACACCTTGAAGAATTATCGCGGCGAAGCCCTAAAAACACTCGCGCGCAGTTTTCAAGCCAGGAGCGGAAGATCATGGCACTGGTTGCGGAAGGACAAACCAACAGAGAAATTGCACGGACGCTGGGGCTGACGAACAAAACCGTCAAAAATCGCTTATCGACGTTATACGGCAAGCTGCACGTGACACGCCGAACACAGGCGGCAAAGATGTTTCTCGAACAGGCTCACAAGAACAGCACCATCAACTTGCAAGAAATCGGCTGACTCCCCATACCTTTCAATACTCCCTCACCCAGCCAATACGGCTCAAACTGAGTCAATGAGGAGTCTACGAGTCCGATACCGGCTCCCTGGCCCAGACACGATGTCCGTAGTGGATACCCGTCGCTCCGACAATTGCGCCGATGCTGTCGGCAAGCCAATCAAGCCCGCTCGATTCGCGAAACGGGACAAACGACTGATGAACCTCATCGCTGAGCCCGTACAGCGCGGTTACCGATACCGCCAACGGAATGGCCCACGACCGCCAAGAGGCAGTCACTCCCCATTGAAAGGCCCGGTAGGACAGCCCCCCAAGGACGGCATACTCGATGACATGCAAGACCTTATCGCTGAAGAGACCGATAAAAGACGGCAATGATTGTTCAGGATGAGGCTGGGCTGAGAGGTAAAAAATCAATCCGGCATATCCCCATACCGGCCCCCAATAGTACAACCAGCTCCTCATACGATCTCTTCACGCCGGGCTAGACGAACAGCGAACAACTCGTATGCTTGCAAGTCCACTCCCCCTATTACATCTTGCCGGCGCGCTCCACATATCCTTCAGCTCTAAAAGACATCCGTACCTATTTTTTCGGCACCTGCTCCCTTCTACTATACCGATCCGGTGACCGAATGGGCTAGTGCGATACCATATCACCACAACCTGAAACGACAGGCTTTCTACAAGAACACGTTTTATCCATAGATACAATAATCAACCTCCTTCCTTCTTCTCGGACGACACAAGATCGGCGACAGTACCGTCCCGATCCTGCGTTCACATATGCGCCCTGCACGACCGATGAGAAGATCTCCGAGGAGATGCAGGCGACCTTCTATTTTCCCTGGAGCAATCGGACTTGGATCAGTTTATAGTGGCGCGACCGCAAGGAAGCGAGTCGTGGTGAGAGATCAGCGATCTCTCGCTCCATTTGCCGAAATGTCATTGTGAAACCGGCGCGACCGTGGCACGATCTTCATCTTGCAACCGGACAGGACATAGGGATGCCGATTGTGCCACCGGAACACGGACTTGGTTCGTTCCGCTGTCCGTATCAACGGCCTGCGCTCTCGGAGACGCACCGAGTCCTGAAATTCATGCCGCCCTATGGCGAGCGTAATCCTTGAGTAAGGAGTAAAGGGTGAGACGTAAGGCGTTGACGAGAAGCATGGCTCTCACATTAGGTAGGATGAGCCTTTTTTCCCCTCACCCCTTACTATTCACTCCTCACTGGTAGGAGGAGGATATGCCTGACATCAGACGCGACCCCATTGTCGGACGATGGGTGATTATTTCGACGGAACGGAACAGCCGTCCGCATGACCTCTCGCCGGCACAGGAGACACGAGTGCGGTCTGCGGCACTCTGCCCGTTTTGTCCGGGGCAAGAACGCCTGACTCCCAAAGAAATCATGGCCTACCGCCCGCGGTCCGGTAAGCCGGATTCGCCGAATTGGACCATACGTGTCGTGCCGAACAAATTTCCTGCATTGCAAGTCGAAGGCGACTTAGGACGCGAAGGCGTGGGGCTCTATGACCGGATGAACGGAGTCGGCGCCCACGAGGTCATTATCGAATCACCCGACCACACAGAAGGACTCGCCGATTTGCCGCCCAAGAAAATCGAGGATGTGTTGTGGGCCTACCGAGACCGTATCATCGATCTAAAAAAGGACCTCCGGTTCCGCTACATTCTCATCTTCAAAAACCATGGCCTTGCGGCCGGTGCGACATTAGAGCACAGCCATTCTCAATTGATCGCCCTCCCGATCGTCCCCACCAGCGTCTTGGAAGAAATAAACGGCTGCCGATCCCACTTCGAGCAAAAAGAACGCTGTATATACTGCGATATGATTCGGCAAGATCTGAGCGAAGGCGACCGTATCGTCACCGAAAATCCCGAGTTTGTCTGTGTCACACCGTTTGCGCCGCGATTTCCCTTTGAAATGTGGATTTTACCCAAACGCCATACAGGCTATTTCGAAGAAAGCCAAAAACTCCAGTTTGAATATTTTGCGGTCATGCTTTCCGAATGTCTCAAACGAATGGACAAGGCGCTCGCTCGTCCGGCCTATAACTTTATTCTCCACAGCTCGCCACTCCATGAACGAACCGGCGAGTTTTACCATTGGCATCTGGAGATCATCCCCAAATTGACGCAGGTTGCGGGATTCGAATGGGGAACCGGTTTCTATATCAATCCGGTCGCACCGGAAGAAGCGGCCACATTCCTACGCGACACGGAGATATGACAGACGGTAGAATGCTGGTTGTGACATGGAGGCGTTGAGCATGCTCGATGAATATCGAACCTCATCACCACAACCGGCAGGATCGTCGATAGGTCGCCTCTGATCCATGAGACGTGAAACATGACAGCGAACAGTTTCGGAACGGACATCCCGCAACATATCTTTACGTCACCTCTTACGCTGTCTATTTCGCAGATTGAGCGAACAAAGAGCGTTGGCAGCCTATTTATAGTATTCGACAATGCCCACACGATTTCGCATTGAAAACCCCGCTCTCCTACAACCATTGCGCCGAATCGAGCAGGCAGTCCGCCGTGCCGGAGGCCGAACCTGGTTGGTCGGCGGGTCTATTCGAGACCTTTTTCTCGGCATACAGCCGCATGAATTAGACATCGAAGTATCCGGACTGCCGCCCGGCCAGCTCCACACACTCTTGGAAAAACATTTCTCAACACAATTCGTCGGAAAAACATTCGGCGTGTTCAAACTAGACGGCTTGCCCATCGATATCTCCATCCCCTCGCGTCTTCTTGGCGACCAGAGCTCGGTATCAGGCCTCCTGAGACAAGCGGATCCATACATGGATATCGATGATGCATTGGCCCGACGCGATTTCACCATCAATGCCATGGCCTGGGACCCCGACACCTTGGAACTTCGTGACCCGTTCGGCGGCCGAGCCGACATCTCCGCCCATATTCTCAGACACACATCCGATCGATTTGGCGAAGATCCGCTGCGTGTATTGCGCGGCATGCAACTAGCCGCCCGCTTTGAGCTGACACCGGCACCGGAAACAGTCGAACTATGCCGAACCCTGTCGCAAGACGACCAGCCGAGCGAACGGCTCTGGGAAGAGTGGAAGAAGCTGTTACTGTTAGGAGTCAAACCGTCGATGGGACTCAGATTTTTACGCGACAGCGATTGGCTCCGCTTCTACCCTGAACTTGCTGCACTCCAAAACTGTCCGCAGGACCCGACCTGGCACCCTGAAGGCGACGTCTGGATTCACACCCTCCATTGCCTGGACTGGTTCGCCGGTGAGCGGACCGGTCAACAAGACGATGACTTAATTGTCGGCCTCGGCATCCTCTGTCACGACTTCGGCAAACCATCGACGACGAAAACAGAATTCGGGAGCATCACGTCCAGAGGCCACGAGCAGGAGGGCGAGGAACCAACCAGACATTTTCTTGCCAGGTTGACCGATCAAGAGCGTATCATCGACGACGTCCTGCCTCTCGTCCGGTGTCACCTCCGCCCTCGCGCCCTGTATGACGCCCAGGCATCCGACAGCGCCGTCAGACGCCTTGCGCGACAGGTTCAGCGTATCGACCGCCTCGTACGCGTGGCTCGGGCCGACCATGCAGGCCGTCCGCCCAAACCCTTTGATGGCTTTCCGGCCGGCACATGGCTGCTGGAGCGAGCCACAGGGTTGGATATCCACAGCCGGGCCCCCGCCCAGATCGTGATGGGCCGGCATCTCTTGGAATTGGGAGTTCCCTCTGGCCCGGACATGGGACGGCTACTCGATGAGTGTTATGAGGCTCAACTCGACGGACTCTTCTCAACCCTGGAGGAAGGTCTCGCCTACGCGCGCACACAACTCGCCACTCATAACTAAAAACTCATAACTCAATACTTCCGACTCCCCTGCCCCCTTACCCTCCACTCCTCACCCGATAACCGCATTCCCCTCTTTCAACTCACAACTCAACACTGTTCACTTCTCACTGCTCACATCCTCCCCCCTTACCCCTAACTCCTCACCCCTCACCAGCTGATGGCCCTTGCCCCCTGTTCACTTGAAAGCATATGATAGCCCCATGCGCATCCAACTCAGACACCCATCAAGAACGGTCGACCTCAAGGGTCCGAAGAAAGCCAAGGATGTTCTTCGTGAACTCAATCTTCTTGTCGAGGCTCATCTGGTGATTCGCGGCGATGACCTCGTGACGGAAGACGAGATCCTATCCGACGAAGACGAGATCGAAATCCGCTCCGTCATCTCCGGCGGATAGCGCGGGAGTGGTCAAGATCCAAGCTCAGATTGCATCGGTCAATTCTCAAGACCAATCGCCCCCGTCACCGCACTGCGATCACGAGAGCGCTATTTTCGACGGCGATGGATTCAATCTGAGGGGGGAGTTGGAACATGGCTCGGTTCCTGGGTGATTCAAACAATGCCCGTACAACCATATCGAGCCCCTTCGAGGGAAGAGGCAATGAGCCCACCTGACCTGACGTCGGGTTGAACCGGAGAAACCCACCGCGAGTCTCAACCGTCCCGTCCAACCGCAGCGAGACCTCTTTCCCATAGAGCAAGAACAGGGCGTAAACTCGCACCTGCGAACTCATAAGATTCAG
>JAOUPN010000258.1 GCA_029879905.1 Nitrospira sp.
CACGCGTTACGATGTAATCTTCTACCTCTTGTGCGATGGCTGGTCGCTCGATTGCCGGCCGTAACGCGTGGACCAACTGCTCCACTCTGGCGCGTGAATCAGCCCACAGCCGTTCGTTTTCATAAAGCGACTCACTCAGGTCCAACAGCCGATCAAACGGCCCGTCAAGGGGAAAGCGATAGGCAATGGTGACGGCTCCAAAATCATAGACCATCGCTTCGACCGTGGGACTTGCTTGATAGCCGCCGACATGGAAGACGCTTCCCTCCTGTACGAGCCTCAGCGGCGCCGGCCGATACTCGAAGTATTGAGGAGCCCTCGTCTTATGGCGTAGACGCCCCCGCTCAGTCTCTGCCTCGATGCGTTGCTCCGCATCGCTCAGGTTGATGGAGAGCCCGATGTCGTACGCAAAAAATGCGAAGCACGTCCCTTGGATGATGGTGATCTGTTTCGGCATAAGATTCTCAGGGCGGTCATTGTACCACCAAACAGGGTCAACATTCTGAACCGAACATATACGGGTGGCACGCCGTATCGTATGAGGGGGGGATCAGGACGGTCTCGGGGGATTCCGGAACGGCGATAAGGCCCGTATGCCCCTGATGAATCATGAGTGGGGGAATATGGGTGAAGGGGAGGGCTCTTCTGTGAGAGGACGAGTTTGGTCGCGCGACCGGTACTTCCGTTCCTTGACTTGGCACTGATCGTCCGCGTAGGATGCACCTCACCGAGCGGGCGTAGCTCAGGGGTAGAGTCCTAGCTTCCCAAGCTAGTTGTCGTGGGTTCAAATCCCATCGCCCGCTCCAAACGTTTCCCCTTCAACAACGCCAACTTCCGCAGCTTCAAGCTCCCCGCTCTTTTCTCCATCAGAAAAGCTTGTCACGGTTTTTGTCACGGTTCCGTTGGAATTCGGGGCTTTTTCATCATTCGATGGGTCAGTCTTAGGGCGGACCGACACAGCCTTGCCAAAGCTTGCCACGGTTTCAACCGCGGTTTTCAGATGGGTGGGGGAGAGGTGGGCATAGCGCCGAACCAGGCCGGTGGTGCTATGTCGCAGCAAAGCGGCAATCGTGCCTTCAGCTTGCCCACTCATGGCCAGCCGACTGGCAAACGTGTGTCGCAATGTGTGCCAGGTCACGCCGTCCAAATTGAGGTCGTCCACTGCCGTGGCAAAGATCCGCGTGTAGAAGTTCCGTTGATCCAGCTGGGTGGCTGGATTCTCCGAAGGGAACACCCACTTGGACCGTTGCCACGAGTCAAACCCTCTCAAGATTGCCTTCGCTTCTTCGTTCAGGTGGACGTACTGCACATGGCCAGCCTTTGTGTGGGGGAGCGTCAGAACCCCCCGCTCCAAGTCCACATCGGCCCATTTCAGGCCGAATTGCTCGCTCAATCGCAATCCCGTCAGGATGGCCAATCTGGCCCACGGTCCATGCACTGGCCCCAGCTCCTTCAGCAAGGCCACTTCTTCCTTCGGAGACAGGAACCGGGTCTTGCCGTTGACTACTTTAGGCAGCGTCACTTGCGCAAACGGATTCTTGCTTATTTGTCCGTCACGAACCGCCTTATTCAGGATATGGCGCAGGAACTTCAGGTAGTGAAGCGTCGTCTGCGGGGCCAACTTTTTGGCCAACATATCCCGTTGTGCTTCTTCCAGCAGGGCAGGGGTGATCGCATTCAACCGCTTGCCCTTGAGCTTGGCCTTCCACCATTTGCCGTAGTGTTTTTCGGCGGACTGGTTCTTGACCGTCGAGACATCCACATGCGCGGTAATCAGTTCTTCAATCAACGCATAGCCGCCATGTTGATACCGCTCCGGGAAGAACCGACCATCCTTCTGTTCGAGCTTCGCCTTCTCATAAAATTCCCGTGCCTTTGTCTTGGTCGGGAAACTGCCGAACCGCCGGTCCCGCCCTTCGTGATACAGCCGGACAAACCACACAGGCTTGCCGGTCGAGTCCGGCTTACTCAGCAAGCCCCGATCCTTTCTTCCTGCTCGCGCCATGGCTTACCCTCCTTTCCGGCTCACCCTGGGAACCTGTTTGAAATGGTTTTCCAGCAAATGCCGGATAAACCCACTCGCTGTTGTGCCTTCCTGCCGCATGGTATCCAATCGCGCCTTGATCGGCTCCGGCACCTGAATCAACAGTCGAACCATCTTCATCCGCGTCACCCCCTTTCCTCGGACTATAAGCTTAATATCATCTGATAGTGAACTATGTCAAGTGCTATTTGACGCTATCAGCTGGAAAGTGCTAGGCTCCCTTCCCATGGCACGTACACCACCAGAAGGCACCGGAGCCTGGAATTTCCGCGACATCCCACGAGACCTCATGCGGAAGGTCAAAATGGCTGCTGCGCACGAGGGGAAGACGGTCAAAGACTTTCTGATTGAGTTGGCAGAAAAGCGACTGGAGGAGTTGGAGAGAAAAGGGATTTTGCCGAGAGGTAAGTAATCCACTGAGGAATCAAGCTTTGGGGGATAGCCACTGTCTTTCAGAAGAGATCCCAACAATCGGCACTAAGAATCGAGCTTCAATGACGCCATTTCGTTCTCGGCAAGTGGTTTCTTCTGTCAAATGGGTATGCTTTGGGCCTCTTGCAGAGATAGGGAAATGTTGTGAGCCTCATGTCTCCCATCAGTGAAGGCCAGATCCTCACGGGCCCGCTGTTTAGTGAGCCAATGAGGGTAGAAACTGTTCGGAATGGAGGAGCAGAGATATGGATTGTCGGCCTTGTTGGGACCCAGACGGAGCGATTTAGAAGTGTTACCCTCACTCTTTCCGACATCAAAACTCTCCGCATTCAAGATCCTGCCTGCACTTTTGATGGAGACGGCAATCTCCTACGGCTCGGCCTTCAGGCCTATGCGCTTGGCATAGCGTATGAATTTGACCCTTACTTTGGTCTCTCGATTTCACGCGTCGATCCTCTCCCGCATCAATTAGAAGCGGTCTATGATCATCTGCTGAAGCTTGCACGGGTTCGTTTTCTGCTTGCCGATGATGCAGGTGCCGGCAAAACTATCATGGCTGGGTTGCTAATCCGAGAGCTCAAGCTGCGTGGCCTGGCCGAACGCATTCTCATCGTCTGTCCCTCGAACCTCACATTCCAATGGCAACGTGAGTTAAGGGAGAAGTTTGACGAGAAATTTCTGATCCTTAAGGGAAACGATATCCGTGACCAGTTCGGCGTCAATCAGTGGTTGGAGCAAAAAATGGTCCTGACATCACTTGATCTGGCAAAACGGACCAACATTTTGCCAGGCCTCAGGCAAGTTCGCTGGGACCTCGTGATCGTCGATGAAGCCCATCGCATGTCGGCATCGGACGCCGAGCACAAGAGCCAGCGTTATCGTCTGGGCGAACTGTTGCGCGATATTAGCGACCACATTTTGTTGCTCACAGCCACACCGCATAAAGGCATCCCAGAAAATTTCAGCCTTTTCCTACAGCTCTTGGATCAAGACGCCTATGCCGATGTACGCTCGATTCGTGAAGCGATGAGCCGGAGACACGCACCCTTCTACCTCCGCCGGACCAAAGAAGCCATGGTCTATTTCCCGGAACGACAACCGGATGGCAAATGGGTTGCTAGAAAGATTTTTACCAAGCGCATCCCGCACACCGTGGATTTCAAGATTGATGGACAAGAAGACCGGCTCTACCGCGATGTTACTGTCTATGTGAAAGCCCAATCTCACAAAGCGGCAGCTGAAGGAGATGACCCACGCGCCAGAGCCGTGGGGTTTCTCATGGCCCTCTACCAGCGGCGTCTCGCGTCCAGCACCTATGCCCTTCGCCACTCACTACAGAATCGGGCTAGAAGGCTCGATGAAGGCCTGAAGCGGGCACAGGAATTAGCACGACAGGCGCCTCCTGAGTTGCCAGATCTGGACGAACTAGAGGAGATGGAGGAATCCCAGCGCGAACGGCTGGAACAGATCCTAGAAGCCATCACGATTGCACAAAATCCGCAGCAGGTCAGAGAAGAGATCGATGCTCTGAAGACACTCGCTTTGCAGGCAGAACAGGTTGAAGAGGCTAGTGTCGAGGCCAAACTTTCTCGCCTCAAGGATGTCCTACAAGAACAAGGCTTCTTTGACCATCCAGATCAGCGGCTTCTTCTTTTTACCGAATTCAAGGACACACTGGACTATCTGGTGAAGCGCCTCAAAACCTGGGGCTTCCGCGTTGGATTTATTCATGGCGGAATGAAACCAGGATCGAGAGACGAACCAGGAACCCGACTCTATACAGAGCAGCAGTTCCGGGACGGAGCCATCCAGATACTGGTGGCCACAGAAGCTGCTGGCGAGGGCATTAATCTGCAGTGCTGTCATATTCTCTTCAATTACGACATCCCCTGGAACCCCAACCGGCTTGAACAGCGCATGGGCCGTATCCATCGCTACGGACAAGCGAAGGACTGCCTCATCTTCAACTTCGTGGCAACGAATACGGTTGAAGGCCGAGTCCTGCAGAAGCTCCTGGAAAAACTACAAGAAATCAGAGATGCATTGGATGACGATGCTGTCTTTAACGTAGTAGGCGAAATTCTCCCAGCTTCCCGGCTGGAAAGTGTCCTGCGGGATTACTATGCCGGCCGCATGGGGGATGCAGATCTGGAAGAGCGCCTGTTGCGGGATGTCAAAGAAAAGCGCTTCCGAGAGATTTGCCAACATGCCCTAGAGGGACTGGCGTCCAAAAAACTCAATCTCGAAATGCTGCTGGAGCGACGGGCAAGAGCGCAGGAATGCCGAGTCGTTCCGGAAACCATTGGCCGTTTTATGCGCGAAGTAGCTCCTTTAGTGCCCATCGCATTGAAACCGGTACAATCGCTCCCTCATACCTTCGAGCCAGGGAGCACACCGGCCAGCCTACGACGATTCGAGACAGAAAAAGATTGGAAGTGTCAGCCGTTGGCGAACCGGTATCCTCGCCTCTCAACCGATCGTGATACGGCCGAGTCACACAATCTGGAATGGGTCACACCGGGGCATCCGCTCTTTGAGGCGTGCCGTCGTCACGCCCTGAATCAAGCCCAAGAACATCTGAGTGTCGGTGCATGTTTCTATTCCCTCGACCACACAGCACCGAGCCGGATGGACTTTTACAGTGCCCAGATCGTCGATGGCCTCGGGTATGTCGTCCACGAGCGCCTCTTCGCTGTCCAGGTCTCAGAAGACGGTGCCTATCGATTGCATGAGGCGAGCGTCCTCGGCAATTTGCAGCCGGCCCCTGCGCCCAAGACACTTCCCTCTCTTGCGGCAGCCCATGATGCACAGAATTGGTTGC
>JAOUPN010000259.1 GCA_029879905.1 Nitrospira sp.
GCAGGGAGCGACTCAAGCCCCGGCTAGTCCCAACCGATAGAAGACCATAGCGTACATTCAATCTATCTCCCGGATATTGTCTCGATAAAGGATCTTGCGCATGTCCCTTCAAGCATTGACTCATATTGATCCCAACCGGTTCTTTCAGCTGCCTAAGTTCGACGGCACAGATATTCAACGGTTAAATACTCAGGTCGGCGGAGTTGCCGTGTCCAACGACTTTTCCGGTCGTCTCAGTGTCACGACCGCGGAAGGCGACCGAATTACACTCACGGCGGATCTCGAAACGGATTTCCGAGCCGTCAATTTCAACTCGCAGAGTTCTGCAGGGGGAACGACTGTCGGCGTCGCGGCCACATATAAAGAGTTCGCGTTTCGAAATGAGTTCAGCGTGGCAGTTGAGGGGAATCTGAACGAGCAGGAGTTGCAAGATCTTGAAACAATATTTCAAAAGGCAGCAAATATCTTCAAGCATTTCCTTAAAGGACAGGATGAGGTATCTCTCGGCAAGATTACGAACTTAGCCGACCGATTCTCAGGTCTTTCTTCGCTCAGCGGTCTTGATTTGTCTCTTGATCTTGAACGGTCCGTGACCCAGGTCGCGGCCCAGATCGCCTCGGAGTTTACGAGCGATGGGGTAGGTGGACCAGGAGAGTCCTTCAAGGCGAATGGCGTGTCTGCGCCCCCATCTTCTTCCAATCCTGCCGAACCCTCCCGCTCGGATCAGGGGAACAGGCTTGGACTCGGTCCTTTGCATTTCTCCGCCGTCGCATCCTTGGTCCAACAGATGCTGGAGGCCTTGAACGAATCGCATCTGGAGCCGCGCAAGATTCAGGAACATCTCCCTTCGTTGTTTGCTCGGTTACGGGAGGAGGTCGGAGAAGATCTGCGTCAGGAGCATGGCCGTAAGCATGCTCAGTCGGAAGAGCCGGTAAACGGATCACAGAGACCGTTCTCTGTGAACGCCGCCGTTGCGCTGGCCTATGAATCAGTTCGGGAATCGTCGGCGTCTCTGTCTCTCCAGGGCTAGTCCTCAAGACGGATGAATCGATGTGAACCCCCATCCATAGCTGCTCCACCCCCTCACCCTGCCTCTCCCCCGATACGGGGGAGAGGAAATATGGAGACAGCATTATTGTGTAATACTTGAATTAATCTTCCCAGAGCCGCTGATACCATTTCTTCCCCTCGGCGGCAGGCAGCGAGGCGATCTTCATCTGTTTTCTGATTTCGCCGATATTCCAGCCGGTCAGATTCGCAAGCGTCTGCGCTTGACGCTCATACCGTTCGCGTAGCTGTTGCCGGTAGGCTGTTGCCGCCGGGCAATCATCTGTTCCCATCCAGGGATGGCGCAAAATATATCGAGCTTGGAAGTTGGACCGATCGGATGTTTCCTGAAACATCAAGTCTTCAGGAAAGTGCGCCGCGTCGTATCGGACATGTAGGCGCGTGAGAAAGACATTCTGCGCCTGTGGCATGACGCCTTTGCCGGTCCGCCTGGCATGCTCCTGCCAGAAGACACCCAGACTTCGCAATTCATCCGCCGACAGCGGATTGGCTGCGCAGGGATCGCACCAATTCATGTCCCACGCATATTCCAAAAATACACCACGCTCGTTTTCGCGCTTCACCTGCCGAGAGAACATGTCTTTATAGAAGTTGCCGAATGCATCTTTGACATAGAGAGGAATCTCTTGCGCATCCGGCAGCCGGATTGTCCGATAGTTCGTGGTTTCGACTCGCCCTTGCTTGGTCAATGTATAGATAAAGAGTTCCTGTGGCCCATCGGCATTCACCGTACCGAGACGGATGGGCAGCATAAACTTCGGCGACTCAAAGGCAATCTGGAGGGGACGGAGATGGGTGAACCCCAGGTTGCTTTGTTCCGTCAAATTCACCTTGGCGACAAAGAACTTCATGTTTTGCTTGATGTAACTGCGAAGCACCTGAGCCGCCCCGGACGGTATCTTGTACCCGTTCTCACTCAACCACGTTTCAAGTCCGTGACTCTCCTTGGCCGAAAGAATCAAGATATCGTACTCACCGACCGTATATTGCGCTTCGACCGTGACGCCCAATGAACGCTGGCGCTCCAGTCTGGCCGGCGCTTCAGCGAGCTTCGACATCAAATCCATGGCTCGGCTTTCCGGAAGCGCTAATCGGCAAGGATTTTCATCAAAGTATTCAACCAAGCGTGGTGCGGAATAGTCGGCCAGGTGCTTGAGCGCGGTAGCCTCTCCGATATGAATCTGATCCTTCTCCAACACCGTCGGTACCGGCACGACCATCGCAAACTCCTTGACGTCACCCTGGAAGTCGTTGGCCATCGTGATGACGGTTTTATTGGCAGCGCGCGCGATGACGACCTCGGACGCTTTATTGAACAGTTGCGTGTCGGCCTTGCCGACATAGAAGCCGCAGAACGCGGAGGCGTCCGGGCTCCACAAGAGCAGACCGACAAGGACCATGAATACAGGAATGACGACGGGTCTCATGAAAACCTCCTTTGTAGTTGAAGGGGAATGGATAGTGGCGTTGGAATGGACTTCTGTCCGGCCGTCGGACGGGACCAGTCATAGCGAACACCGGGAAATACTCGGTCAAAGATCGGAACGAGAGGCGCACATGTGATCAACCCCCACAGGAGACCGTTGGGCATGAAGAGGCCGAACTGCATATACAATGCTGCGAGTGACATGAGTAGGGCATGGATGAGTCGACCGGTACTTGAATCAGGCGTTGTCTTCGGATCGGAGATCATGAAAAAGGCAAAGATCAGCAGCGCACCGCTTTCGATCTGATGGAGCGGAATGGTCAACGGATCGCCGAGCCAGAGCGCCCGTACGAAGAGGAGTCCGATGTAGAAACACAGAAAAGCCAGTGTCATATCGGCGCGTGCTGCCCGCGTGACAACCAGACTGCCGAGGCAGACGATTAAAAATCCGAACCAGGCGACCTGTCCCCATTGCCCGGGCGAGATCCAGCCGAGCTGGCTCGCAATGACGATAACCAGCGCCAGACCGGTTGGGTTAAAGACATGCTTGCCCTTCCAGCGAATGACAAACTTGCTTCCAATGGTGATGACAGCGGCCAACGTAGCAACGGCAAGGCTGTCGGTACGGAGTAAAAGGCACAGAGAGAGGGAAGAAATGAGTGCGCTTTTCGGATCGAATGCCGGCAGTTTGCACAATCGCGTGGCGGCATATTGAGTCAGTTGCGCCGCGGTCAGTGTGACAATGATCTGCCGGATGGAGATCTCGAACCGAAGAACAAGGAGGCCGTACAGGAGGAGTGTTGAGAGACTTGCAATCTGATAGAGGCGGGGATCCCGCCGGATGGTCGATGTTCTGACATCGTTCTTCTTGTCTGTCTCCATTGCATCCTCCTCGGTTCGCCGTCTGTTTATGTTGGCTAGGCGGCCTTGGCTCACCGTTGATTCACGTTGATAAGGCGGCCGTCACGAGAGGATATGGAACGAGAAAAAGAATCCTTTCAGCGAAAGTTACGATGCTTAGCTAGTAAAAGTATAAGTTGAGATATCGTTACTATTGTATTGATATTACAGGATAGTATTGAGTGGCAGTAGTGTGATGAGTGCCGAGTAGGGGGCACTCATAAACTTGCCATACAAGGAAGTTTGGAGACGCAGCTATTTTGGAATAGACTCAAGCTGTGCGTATTGGAGAAATGAGAAGCTATTCCTCGACGGTTGACCGTACCTGATTTATCGCGGCATGTACTTCGCCATTTCCTTGGACAGATCTTCGGCGATACCTTTGAGCGCGGGCTTGAACATTGAATACGTCTCGACCTTATCGTGTCTTGCTTTCCACACCATGGCGCCGTTGCTTGCGTCGATAAGCCGAAGGCCTAAGCCCACCTTTCCGTAATTTTCCCCTTCGGCGCGACTATGCTCCCAATTGTTCACTTTCAATACCAGCAATGCCTCAGCTTGGACCAATTGCCCGATCTTGGACGCCATTTCCGGATCGGACTGCCCGGTTGTTTCCAGCTTGGAGTAGTAGGCGGCCAGTGTGTCGCTCGATTCTTTCAACGTGAATGCACTGACAACCTGGCTGGGAGCAATCACGCTTGTATAGCGTCCCGTTTTGGTTAATGCGGTAGACACGGCGGCATGAGACAATTCTCTGGCGCCCTCATATGTGCCCACGATCGGCGGCAAGACCGCAATGGTCTTAGGCTTGAACGTATCCGCAGTCGGTCCTTCCCACATTTCCTGCAATCCCCCGCATCCTGTCAAAGCGAGGAATGCACACCCGATCAAGACGGAACGGTTCTTTGCCATAACGCTCTCCTTATGTGTCATCGGGACTGATTGTTTTGCCAACGTAAGCTTGTGGATCGGTGTTGTTGGCCAACAAAACGCTGTCTTCATGAATCATTCAAACAGCAATTGGCGTGCCACCTAGAGTTTGTTTGGAGGGTCTTCGGCGTACGGTTAAAAATTTCCCTTAGCATACGGGGAGATGAGACCACGACAGTCTTCAACGCGTCGGCAAGAGAAGCCAATATTTTTACGTACATTCGTTCAAAACAGTGCGTGCACTCTAAGAATCGTCGTATGCTACGCGAGCACTCACGCATGAAACTTCACGAAGTCTCACTCCATGTGCCCTTGCCGCAGAGTAATGAAAATGGCTACTGTACGTAGAAACACCTGTAATAGATTTCCAAGTGTGAGAGATAGCGAGTCAGAGCGGCATCTCTTCCAGCGTTTTCAGATAGAGTGGGACTCCCTATATAGAGAGCTATCGGATGTCAGCTCATTCATTGGCCATTTTCGGCATCAGTGGTCGAACGGGGCATGAACTTGCCAAGGTCGCCGGCCTGAATGGCTGGAAGGTTCGTGGTCTCGTGCGTCCGAGAAGTGTGGTCGAGGGAGACCTCGATACCTGTCGAATCGTGCGGGGGAATTTTGATGAACTCGGTCAGGTGGTTGAAACGATCGCGGACAGCGCGGCGGTCTGTTGCCTAATCGGCCCGCGACCACCATATCGAGATGTGTTTTGCGCGGCCGCAACCGTAGCCATCATGACGGCCATGAAACAGACGAGTTGTCGTCGTCTGATCTGTCAAACCGGGGCCATGATCGGACCTGCGCCCAACCGATCATGTCCCATGGAATGGGCTGCTCGAACGTTTGCTAGATGGCACCCGGAAGCTGCTCAAGATCGAGAAGAACAGGAACGACTTATTAAGTCCAGCGGCTTGGAGTGGACCATCGTCAAACCGCCGCGATTGACGGATTCTCCGCCACGCCATCGCGTTCAG
>JAOUPN010000047.1 GCA_029879905.1 Nitrospira sp.
CCGTCGTACAAGTGACGGATACCAGTCACGCGCTCACCACTGTCCGAGCTCTCACGAGCTACGGACAAATTTCTCCCGGTGATCCTGTCATGCGATATGTCCCTCCGGCAACAACGAGTGGTGAGGTCAGACAAGTCGATACCGGTAATCTCAAGGGCATGATCGTCGAAATCCAAGCCGACAAGCCGATGACCATGGTCTCTCATCACAATGTCGTGTATCTGGACCGCGGAAACAGGGATGGGCTTCAGATCGGCGACCTCTTGGACATTCAACGCCGTAGTGGAGGGCTTCCGGTACGGAAAATCGGCCAAATCAAAGTCATAGCGACCGAAGAACATACCGCGACGGCTCAAGTCGTCAAAGCCACCGCTCGAGTTTTCAAGGGCGACCGATTCACGTCCACCGGCCAATCCACGCCTATCGCCCAACCGGGTGAACTGACACCCGTGCCTGCACTGACAACGGATCGGTCACCGATTCCGAGCGATCTTGTCGCGAACACATTGAAACAGTCGGAGGTATCGGGCGAGAGTCGTATCAACTTAGGCAATCTGGAAGATTCCCTCCGCTACGAGTCAGGCGAGGCGGCGATCAAACCCGACGGCTACGCCGTGCTGGATCAATTGATCGACCATCTGCGAACCAGCGGAGATACCAGACTGATTCGAGTGGAAGGCCATACGGATAACGTGGAGATCGGACCTTCATTAAAGGCGCGCTATCCGAGCAATCTCGAACTCTCCAAGGCACGCGCAGGGAACGTCGCCCGCTATCTTGTCGAGAAGGGGAGCGTGGACTCGGCTCGGCTACAATCGGTCGGCTACGGAGACCGAAAACCGGTTGCGACGAACACCAACGAGGAAGGCCGCAGCAAAAATCGCCGCGTGGAGGTTGTCCTGTATGACCCAGCCGTCGAACCTCCGGCGTCAACATCAAATCCGGATAACCAGCTCCAACCTGGCGAACAGAGCCCGTCAGAGGTGAAGACTCAGGGCACTATCAGTACGATACCCAGTGAGAACAACAACTCCTCCCCTGCATCTGCACCAGAGAACTCCAGTATGCCCACTGAAAAGCCGCTGACGGCAGATTCGGAGGGGAATCCATTAGAAACCTCAAACAACCCTGATGCACCTGCAGCAAGACCCTCCGGAGACCAACAGGACACGCAGAAGACCACCGGTGACCCACTCGGCATGGATAACGGCTTTCCTGCAGATGAGGGCCTGCCATCCGATGGACAGCAAGCCGCACCAAAACCCGCCGATGACCCACTCGGCATGGATAACGGCCTTCCTGCAGGCGAGGGCCTGCCATCCGGCGGGCAACAAGAAACAGCCAGTAATATGCTCAGTACCGAACCGAGCTCTTCCGAATACAATCCTCCGCTACAGGAAACAGATATGCAATCTGGCGACGAACCACTTTCACTCTCAACAGATTCCGTGGGATTCTAGCCCACCTTCTTTGCATGGTGACCCTCAACGTCGTTGTTCTCCCTTTTCCGCCGCTGCTACAATGCCTCCATGCCTTCGGACGACCATCACCGTAGTCGCGGTGTCACGCATCCCCTCTACGCCGATGTGATCGTTCCTCGCCATATCGCCAAAGCCTTTACCTACATCGTCCCCGCAGCCCTCGCACACACGATATCAATAGGCCAAAAGGTCCTTGTCCCCTTCGGGCGAACCATCCTAGAAGGAGCGGTAATCGCGCTGAATGTCGGGATCCCAAAAGGGATGGGAACCACCCACCTGAAGGAAATCACATCCCTAGTCGACGATTCCCAAGATGCCGAACCGACGCCGGCGCGCCTCGAGTTATCCCGTGCCATTGCAGAGTATTATGTGGCCCCATGGGGACAATGCCTCCGCCTCCTGCAATCGAGGCATTCCCACGAACGCGCCTCCAAACGGCGATATCTTGTGACCCACCAGGGGCGAACAGCCCTCACGTCAGGGACCTGTCCCGACCACATACACGGTATGCTCGCCCGTATCGCCAAGCGCCCTCAAGGAATCCTGGAATCCACGCTGATCAAGCCGCGCGATCGAGCCAGTCGGAACACCTTCGAGGCCCTTAAACAACGGGCATGGATAGCCGCCGCGCCTCCACCGGCCGCCCATCCTGATGTTGAGATGCAGACCTCTTTCCCGATGATCGGCGACGGACAAGATCATCCGAAAGATGCGTCCGTTCATGGTCATGTGATCATCGAATCACCGAAACCGGATCCCCTCTGGATCGGTCGTATGACGGACTGCCTACACAGCAACCGACCGCACAAAATTGTGCTCCATGCTCCGTGGAAACAACGAGTCACCCGGCTCGCAGACGCGATTCAACAGACACTCGCAGTCGGTAAATCCGCCATCGTTCTTGTCGGCGAGATCGCCAAAGTCGCATGGTTTGAGCGCCTGCTCTCCGACTTCATCGACAATCCGGCTACTCTCCGTTCTCCATCGCGAGTATCCCCTCATCGAACACCCGGACGACACGGAAGTCCGTCAGTGATCGTAGGGACACGTTCGGCGGTCTTCACACCATGTAAAACCGTCGGTTTGATCTGGGTGGAAGGGGAGGAGGATCCGGCGTTCAAGGAACCGCAAGAACCACGATACCACGCCAGAGACGTCGCATGGATGAGGGCCCAAACAGACGGCGCGCTTCTTGTGCTGGCCTCCTCTCACCCTTCGCTCGAATCCATATTCGACCCCCATGCCGACATCCGTACTGTGCCGGTAGAGCAAGCCGACCGGCCGACCATCGAACTCGTGGATCTTCGCCAGGAACCCGGAGGAACCTTATTCAGCCGACGACTGGTCGAGGCAATGCGAGAGGCTATGGAGAACCGCGCAGGTATTGTGCTCTTCTTGAATCGAAGAGGTTACGCGCACACGTTCATCTGCCGTGACTGCGGATGGATGCCACGCTGTTCCACCTGCGCAGTCCCCCTCGGTTATTCGCGTGAAGCCGGCACACTCGCATGCCGATATTGCGGCAAGGGCAACCCTCTACCGGAGTCCTGCCCCCTGTGCCACGCCTCTCACCTACGCTCTGTCGGCGAAGGGACCGAACGTGTCGAGGCCGATGTCCGACGCATGTTTCCCCATGCCAATATCTTACGCTTGGACGGCGAGAGACTTCGTCGCCCTTCCGTAGGTCGCGGCCTATGGGAAAAGATCCGGTCGGGATCCTGGAATATTCTCATCGGCACCCAGGCGCTGTTTCAACGGGAACCGCTTCCTTGCCGTGAGCTGGTCGGCATTCTCCACGCTGACTCCGGATTACACATTCCTGACTTTCGTGCGGCAGAACGTACCTACCAACATCTGGACGACGCCGTCGGTTTTGCGCGTCCCGCATCGGAAGGAGGCCGAGTCATCTTGCAAACACGGCTCCCGACCCATCATGCCGTGCAAGCCGTGCTTTTCAACGACCCGCAACGATTTTATGAAGAGGAATATACGGCCAGACGCCTGTTGAACTATCCGCCGATCTGCCACGTCGCGACATTGTCCGTAATGGGAAAAGACTCACGTGAGGTTGAAACCGCCGCGGCACAGTGGAAACACCGTCTTGACGAGTCGATACACGAGGAGAAGACTTTGACGCTGTTGGGACCTGTCCCGACACCAGGACGGAACACACAAGGCCGTTACCGCCATCAGCTCCTTGTCAAAGGGACCGACCGAGCCTTCCTATGCGCACGTATTCGCGAGTCGGTCGAACGGTTGGAGCACCAATACCGGAACAGGCGGATGACGTTCGTGGTCGACATGGATCCCGTCGACATGCGATAGGATCAGCGTCCCTTCTTCCGCTTGTTCGTTTGTGACGGAGTCTTTGTCGCGATCGCAACGGCCTCTGTTTCTCCGGAAGTCCTCCATGCCCATTTGAACAGACCGTAGGAAAACGACAACCAGAACACGGCAAAGAACAGGCCCATAATGATATCCGAGAGCATCGCCCCCATTTCGTCCTCCGAGGGGGCTTCCGTCACGGCGTGAAGCTGAATCATGCGCTGGATCGGCCAGACGAAACTCTCCACGCCGAGTATGAGCGTCGCCCATGCCCACACGTCCGTCACGGACTTTGCTTGCCACCACAGATATCCACCGACAACCAAAGCCCATCCCAGCAAGGCCAACGGCAAGGCCGCATTCCAGAGAATCCAAAACCCCGCGGTGGTCACGAGCGTGCCCAGGACAAGATTCAGCAGAATCATATGGCATAAACCGACTGCATAATAAGGTGGAGCCCCATGGCTTTACAGCCGTGGTCCTTTTTGTGTCTTCGGCGGAACCCGCCGAGCCTACTCCGCCGAAGCAGTCTTTTCGGCTGCGAAGGCCGGGCGCCAAGGCTTCGGCACGCCGCCCAGAGGCTACGACGGCGGGATCGCGATCCCGCTGTGTATACGGCTTCAGGGGAGACCCATGGTACATTCTTCCACCCTGTACCATGGACAGACTCATACAAAGGCAGGCAAGATTCTGACCGGCTTAGGCCGTCATGTCAATGTAGAGAAAGAACGCGCGTACCGCCTAGACCATGACTTCAGCGGCAATCACATCAAGGAGCGCTTGCTTGTCAAACGGCTTTTGCAGCGCCCCGCAGGCGCCCATCATCTTGGCGACCTCCAAAAAGTTCAGGACCCCGATCATGTCGCTGCCTCCGGTCATGGCAATGACACGGGAACTGGGAAATTCCCGACGAAAAGCTAAGATGCTCTCCAACCCGTCTTGATCGGGCATCAGGATATCCATTAACACCACATCGGCCGGCTTGATCCGATACCGATCCAAACCCTCTTTTCCGCCGCGTGCCTCATCGACGGTGTACCCCGCCTTCTCCAAAGCGTCTCGGATCACCGCACGCACCTGAGCTTCATCATCAACGACGAGGACCAATGGCATTCGATTCCTCACTGTGGGGGAGAGGCAAACCCTGTCGCGGAGAGCGATCCAACACCCGCCGGATGACATGGGCGACGTCACGAGCCGCAAGCGGTTGGAGAATCCATTCGGTAACTCCATGCAAACGAGCCTTCTCTGAAGGGACCGATTTTTTGGATGTGCCGCACAGGATAACGGGCAGATTCGGTATCACCCGTCGACACTCACGAACCAGCTGATCGCCGGCCATGTCGAACAACCCCTGATCAAGAATCAAGACATCCACATAGCGAGGGGCGAGATGAAACGCCGCACGGGCACCGGCCACGCTTGTGCGTGCCACCGTATAGTACCCAAGAGATTCCAGCATCTCTCTTCCACGCCTGGCACATGATTCCTCGGCGGCGACGAACAGAATGCCCTCATGTCCACGGGGAAGCGACGCATTCTCATCGGAAACCGACGACGCACAAGCCGTCAACACAGGCAGATAGACCGAAACCGTCGTCCCCTGAGTGACCAGGCTTTCAACCTGCATCAGGCCTCCATGGGACAAGACAATATCGCGGACCACGGACAGCCCCATTCCCCGCTCCTCGCTCTGAGGTTTCTCCTCAAAGAACGGGTCATCGATGGCGGCAACCGCCTGAGGTTCCAGACCTTCACCGGAGTCCGTGACCTGCAAGCACACATACTGTCCGGCTGGGATTCGACGATGAGGTGTGACCAGATCGGCAGACAAAGTCCTGTCCATGAGCTCAACCGTCAGGATCCCACTGGCACTACGCATCGCTTGCATGGCACCGGCCATCAAGATCACGAGCATCTGGCGCATTTCCGTTTCGTCGGCCTCAATCGGGCTGGTTGAAACGGCGATCCGCTCTCTCAGTTCAACCCACGGCGGGATCGTCGACTGCAGTAACTTTACCGAGGCCGTCGACAAGACGGACAGCGACAGAGAACGTCGCAACCGGTCGCCACGCCGACTGAACATCAACAACTGTTGGATCAACTCACCGGACGTCCTCCCCGCAGCTATGACTTGCTGAATATGGCGGCGAGCTTTGTTCTCCTCCCCAATCAGAGGGAGCGCCAACTGGCTAAATCCCAGTACGGCGGTCAGGCTATTATTGAATTCATGAGCAATACCACCGACCAATGTGCCGACCGTCATCAGCTTTGACGCTTCACGCCGGTACGCTTCTGCAAGTATGTGATCCGTGACGTCGACGACCGATCCAATGGTACGGCCGGGAGCATGTGCAGCCCCCTCTCCCTCAAACCTTGTCAGGGATTGCAAGCGGATGTATCGTACCGTTCCGTCGGGCCTGACAATTCGATGCTCGACCTGAACACGTCCGTCATCGGACGAGTCCATCACATCAGCAGTCCCTCGAATCAGGGCAAGAATACGTTCCCGATCTGCTCGGTGTATCCCTTTGACGTACCGCCGCAGAGAAACAGGCGCATCGGGACTCACACCGAAAATATCGCGAAGAATCGTCGACCAGGAGACACGACCGGTTCGGTGGCTCCACTCAAAGATCCCGGCATGCGCAGATCGCGCAACGAGATCACGCTGTTCTCTGCTCTCTCGCACGGCCCGTTCGGCCGCAGATTCTGAACATGCACCAAGAGTTCGGTCGTGAGTCGTTCCTAAAATACGAATCGGTTTCCCGACCATGTTCCGAATGACCACGCCTCGGCATCGAATCACACGATGCGCACCGCCCGGGTGAATAACGCGGCACTCCACGTCGTACGCGGCATCTGACGAAAGCGACTGTTCGAGAGCGCCCAGCACCCGATCCCGATCATCCGGATGGAGAACTTGCGTCAATGCATCGAGGCCCGGCAAGACTGTTCCCGGCTCATACCCAAGAATACGGTATTGATCATCGGACCACGTTTCGGTGCCGGCCGCGAGGTCGCGCTCCCAACTTCCAACTCGAGCCCCTCCCTCGACAGGCTCCCAATACCCATCGGCCTGATCCGGAATACGATGATACGTATCCGACAGGGCAGTTTGCCGCACGATCAACAGACGACACCGCCCGGCTCCTTTCCAGAGAACCTGAAGTGAGGTACCGCATACCTCCGTCATCCCACCGTCGATTCGTAGGAGCTTTCCAACAACCGGCATCTCGCGGTCATCCCTTCCACGAGCGCGAAACGAAATCGGCTGGAGACTGTCCGAAGCATCATCCGGTCGAAACACCACCGCGAGAGACTTGCCGAGAACATCTCGGGAATGACCGGCTCCCAGCAGCGTCAAGCCGTATGGATTGACATAGATCAGACCACCGGTTGCATCCGCCACGATGACTCCATCGGATACGTAATCGGCGAGAGCCTGTGCGACATGAGACGTCTTCATAGACCGAAGTCTCTTTCCGTACGAACCACCGGCGTGATTTACCGCAGATCCTCGACATGGACCGCGACGGGCTTTCCGTCACGGTTCAGCATGATGCTAGAGTACATCGTAATCGGAAGGATTACCTAGATGGGAACGGGGAATGGTAAGGAAAACATTGGTCCCTAGTGCACTAGGGCTAGTTTGCCGACGTTAGGGCCTGCGTTTGACGAATAAGGCGGCTGCTTGCGTCCGTCTGGTGATCTGAAGCTTCTTGAAAACATTGGTAAGATAGTTTTTGACGGTCTTGTCGCTCAGGTTCATCTCCGTCGCGATCTCTTTGTTCGTTTTCCCTTCGGCGACTAACGCCAATACGCGTTCCTCCTGCTCCGAGAGTTTGTCGTTCCCCGGCATTTTCTGTCCGGCCGCAAATCCGCGCAGCCAGTGGAGCGCCTGCTCGACCACGGTCGGATCAAGAATCGAGCGACCTTCGGCCACGGACGAGATCGCCTGGAGTAAGGAGGCCGTATCGATTTCCTTGAGGATGTACCCTTTGGCACCGGCAATCACCGCCGCCAACACCGACTCGTCATCGGCGAACGAGGTCAAGAAAATCACTCGCGCACCGGAACCGGATGCGAGAATCTCACGGCAGGCATCGACACCGGACCCGTCCGGAAGACGCACATCCATGAGAATAATATCCGGCTTCAGCTTTGCCTCCTGCAGGATAGCCTCGCCCACCGTGCCGGCTTCACCGACCACCATGATCGAGTCATGTTGGTTCAGTACGGTACGAAGTCCGACACGGACAACCTCATGATCATCAACCAGCATGATACGGATCGTGTTAACGTGTGTGGTCGGCATATGTCATATCCTCCGAAAGTTCGATCACGATACTTGTGCCGTAATTCGGCCTGGTCCGAACAGTCAATTGTCCTCCGATCTTTCGAGCCCTCGCTGCCAGGTTCCCTAACCCGTGCCCGACCCCATGGGTCTTTTTTGGATCAAATCCCGTACCATTGTCGGAAATCAACAGTCGGACACTGTCCGCGGCCCCCACGAGAGATACCGAAATCTGCGTGGCGCCGCTGTGCCGCAGACTATTACTCAATGCCTCACGCGTGACATATGCCAAGTGAAACGCTTGTTCGGTCGACAGCTTGCCGACCACATGCTCGTCGATCGTCACCCGACAAGAGGTTCCCACGATATCCAGGCTTTGTACCATCGAACGTATAGCCGTGGCTAAGTCGACGCCGTGCAAGATCTGCGATTCAAGCCCCGCGATAAAATTCCTGACCTCAGACATGACCTGATTCAGCTGCCTGATCGCTTGATGATAGGCATCCAGGGGATTCTGACCCACAGAGGTAGCGTCGTGCGCCTGCACAAACAGCGGTTTACAGGATTCCAGCACCAATCCTGTGGCATAGAGAGACTGGAGAATGCCGTCATGCAGATCCTGTGCAATCCGCTCTCGCTCATCGAGAGCCGACTGCAGATCCCGTTCCCTCTGACGAAGTAGCTCTTCCGCCCGCTTACGGTCGGTAATGTCGGAAAAAGAGCCTGACATGCGAAAGGGTTGCCCGTCCTCGCTCCATTGGGCTTGTCCTCTTGCTGCAATCCACCGAATGTCACCGGTTGGTTTCACAATCCGATATTCCACATCATACGGTACCCGTTGCGTCAAGTGTGCGGTGAGCGCGGCAAAGATGCGATCCCGATCATCGGGGTGAAGCAAGCTCGCCCAGGCCCCGATCACATCGGTCACGGGATCCTGCTCCACCCCCATAATGTCTTTCATACGCGGAGAGTAGTAAACCGGGTTATGGGGATTGAATGGATCGTCGGCAAAGACCCTGGCATCCCATAAGCCATCTTGCGAGGCTGTTACTGCTAAATCGAACCGCTCGAGACTCACACGCAATGCTTCTTCCGCCCGCTTCCGCGCGGTGATATCAGTGGCCACGCCAAGAACTAAGGTCGTGGCACCCTGTTCATCAACAACCGGTCGCTTCACTGTTTGCATCCAATGGATGATTCCCATGGAATCCGTGATGGTTTCTTCGGGGATAAAGACTTCTTGGCCTGAACTCATCACCGCAAGGTCCTTCTCCCGAATGAACTCGACCTGTGCATGATCAACATGTAGATCGCCATCGGTCTTACCGAGCACACCGTCGGGTGTGGTGCCAAAGATGGCTGCAGTCGCCTTGTTCACCAAGGTGTACCGTCCCTCCCCGTCTTTGGCAAAGACACAATTGGGATCGGTGTCGATGATCTGCCGAATAAAGGCATGAGACCGCTGGAGCTTCTCCGCATTCTGCTTTTGTTCGGCCAGCAGCCGACCACGCTCAATTTCCACTGCAAGGCGCTGACCAAACAGACGCAGAAGCTTTTGATCTTCCTTGGTATATTCACGGGATGTCTCGTCCAGGAGGCAGATAACCGCAACAACTTGACCCTGGGCATCGAGCGCGGGGAATCCACAATAAGACACGGCATGGTGGTCCCGAAGGAATACGTCTTGGGGAAACCACTCCATGACCCGATCAATCACACACACATCCTTCTCCATCGCCACAGTGGCACACGGTGTCACATGCAAGGGACATCGACCCGCATCAAGCATGACGCGTCCGTTCTCGTAGACGGCTCTGAATTGCAGTTCAGGGCCGACAATTTCCGACAAGCACACAACTGAGACGTCGAACAATTCGCCGATCATCCGGACGACATGCTCGAAAATCGCCGTCGGATCTCCGGAAAGGGTCAGGCTCAGTTCGGACAATCGTTGTAACTGCACACTCCTGATCATTTGTTGCTGCAACAACCGAACACGCTCGGTCACATCCTGAACGGTACCGAAAGACCGCACAGGTACACCCTGCGCATCATAAATCGTTTCGCATCGTTCATGGACATACCGTACCTCTCCGTCCGAGAGAAACAGACGATGCTCAATATCATAGGGTGTATGATACCGTAGAGAGGTGCGATAGGCGTGATCAACCTCGGCACGATCATCCGGGTGCACTTTGGATAAGAACACCTCATACGACCCATCAAAATGGTCCGGATCGGTTTCAAAGATCCGGTACACCTCATCGGACCAGGAGAGGCGGTTTGTGCGTAGATCTAAGTCCCAACTGCCGATGTGCGCGAGACGCTGAGCCTCGTTTAACCTGGCTTCGCTCTGCCGCAACGCCTGTTCAATCTTTGTCCGTTCCGTGATGTCGGTCAGAATGCAATGGGTTCTGACAAATTGTCCGTGCTGATCACGCTGGACCCGCCCGTCTATCATGACATGAACAATGGATCCATCCCGATGATGAAGCGCGAGTTCATTGTGCAGATGATTCGTCCGCTTAAAATGATCGAATATCGTGGGAAGCCTGACGAGGTCGTCCTCTACCCACAAATCCCCAAACTCCTTTCCGATCAACTCCTCTTCCCGATACCCAAGCAACCGACACAACACGGGATTCACATTGATGAACCGGCCTGTGATGTCGAGAGATTGATACGCGACGGGAGAATGTTCAAACAGGCTACGGAACCGTCCCTCGCTCTGTCGAAGCGCTTCCTCCGCCTGCTTCCGTTCTGAAATATCGCGCACGATTGCGCAATCGATCGCGCACCCGTTGTGCACGAAATAGTTGGCCGTCACCTCGACCGGATAGATCTCACCGGACTTATTACGATGCCGAGTCTCCAGTCGCATCTGCTTGGATTGCTTGAACTGTTCCCAAAAAGGATTCCAGACATCCCGCGAAAAATCCGGATCGATGTCCATGACGGACATCGTGAGCAACTCCTGTCTCGAATACCCAAGATGGCGGCATGCCGATTCGTTCACATCCAAGAAAGAGCCGTCGTCACGGATGAGAAAGATCTGATCACCGGCCTGTTCCACGGCATATCGCGTCAGGCGCAAGATATCCTCTGTGCGCTTCTGGTCCGTGATATCCTCGCAGGACATCAACACCGTGGGCTTGCCTTCCCGATCGATCACCACCCGAGCAAATACTCGTGCCCAAATCTTCGAACCGTCTTTTCGCCGCTTTTGCAACTCCCATGTATTCAGAGCATCAGACGGACCAGCGAGGCTGTTGGCGATATGCTCCATCGCCCTTTTCCGACCAGCCTCGGGAAATACCGTGAGAACGGATCGGCCCAGCAACTCCGACACCTCATATCCCAACGCTTCTGCCCCGAATCGGTTGACTTTGATCAGAGTTCCTCTCGCATCGATCAGAAAACACATGAGCGGGCCCTGCTCGAACAGGGCGCGATGCATTTCTTCACTCTCACGCACCGCCGCTTCCGCCAGCCTGCGCTCGCTGATATCCTGAATCTGTACGATGAGATGACGAGGGGACCTATCGGTGTTGCGCATCAGCGACAGACTCAGAATGATCCAGACCACATGGCCCTGTTTATGAAGATATCGTGTCTCCAAATGAAACGTTCGAAGATCTCCGTTGAGTACACCGCTCATAAACCGTGAATTGGCATACCGATCGCTTGGGTGCGTGACCGCCTCCATGGGACTGTTCACCAATTCTTTCGGCGAATAGCCCAGGATGGTGCACAAGGCATGATTGACCTGAAGCCAAGAGCCGTCAGGAGAGACCAGTGCCATCCCGATCGCTGCCTCGTGGAACGCTTTACTGAAGCGCTCCTCACTCTCGCGCAATGCATCTTCCGCTTCCCGGCGTTCATGATCGGTCAGACACAGCACCACATGATCGGCCAGTGACGCTCCGAAAGCCTGCTCTTCCGAAGACCATTCCCGTGGCGTTCCGGTTGCCGCAAAACAGACCACCCCGATGATCCGGCCGTCGCGGCGCACCCCGATATCCATCAGAGACATAATGTCCAACGGCTCCAGATACGTCGCGGCGAACTGGCTGGTCCGCTCATCTATCCTGGCATCGGTCACCGCCAACAACAATTCCCGTTCAAGTGCCTGAAAGTATCGCGGGTAGCAGGATGGGTCCAACACTGCACCCTCACTGTGCCGGTTGACGCTCCGTTCATACAGATCCCGGCACACCAATGAGGAAGGATCATCCTGAAACAGCCAGATACTGACTCGCTCCACCCCAACAGTTTCAGCCCCTATTCGTGCGATAGCTTGAAAATCGCGGACAAGGTCTTCGTGGGACAGTCGATCCAGCTGTAATTGCCCTTCTTGAAACGCAATGACCCGATTCAACCGTTCCCGTTCATGCTCTTCCGCTTGCTTCCGCTCGGCAATGTCGATGATCGAGCCGACCATCCGGTAGGGACGTCCTTCGAGATCTCGAATCGCCTCACCTCTGACACGAAACCACCGATACCCTCCATCTCGATGTCGAAGCCGCACTTCACAGTCGTAGGGAGACGACCGGTGAAAATGGGCTTCCAGCGCCGCCTTGAGAGGACTCACATCGTCGGGGTGAAGCCGAAGAAAAAAGGTATTCTCGTTATTGGGCAATTCCTGATCCGTAAAGCCCAACAGCGCCTTCCACTGTGGCGATAAATAATCGTCGCCCGTCAAGATATCCCAATCCCACACGCCGTCGTTCGTGGCGCGAAGCACCAAATTCAACCGCTCCTCATTGGCGCGCAAAGCCGCATCGGCCCGCTTGCGTTCCCCGATATCACGCAGGATGGCGCAACAGTACTCAACCCCCTTGTACGAGAGATAGTCCCAGGTCACTTCGACGTACACAATACGCCCGTTTTGGGACCAATACTTCGCTTCGAACGTCCGCGACCCGTTCGCCTTCAGCTCCATCCAGTGCGCAGACCATGACTCCGGAGGCATATTGGGATCGAGGTCGTGCACGGTCATCGCCAGCAGCTCTTCCAAACTGTACTCAAGCAAACGGCACGACGCCTGGTTCGCCTTGAGGATGCAGGCATCGGTCCCCATCCAGAGAAACCCATCCCCTGCATGATCGATCGAGAATTGGGTCAGATTGAGCGTGTCCAGCGCCTGTTCCAGCTCCAGCGCGGTCCGCTTCCGCTCCGAGGTATCGCGCCCAACCCCGGTGACACCGATCACCCGACCTGCAGGGTCCTTCAGTACGGCTCCGATCCAGTGATAGGGGATCTGCCTGCCTGCGTTCGCGAGCAGATGACCTTCCAGTTCAGCGTAACCCTCAGAAAACGCCCTTTGGATGGCCGCAACGGTCTTTGCATGCTCTGCTTCGGGTACAAACGCGAGGGCCGGCCTCTGGTTCAGCTCCTCCGGCGTTAATCCCGTGACCAACTCGAAACGTTTGTTCCATCCGACGAGATTTCCTTGAAGATCCAGCCTAAAGATAATGTCGGGCACTGTCTCCATGACGTTATGGAGGAGGTCTAAGGACCGGAGGCGTTCGCGCTCGATCCGGGTCCGTTCGATCTCGCTTGCGACCCGACCTGCAATGACTCCCATGATATCTTCGATGAATGCCCCGTCCTCCAACGGCTTTTCATCCATAATCACGAGCAGGCCCAAGGGTTTGCCCCTGTGGTCCGATAACCGGACACCACAATAGCTCTCCACTTCCATCTCTCTCAGTATAGGATCATCAGGGAAACGCTCTTGCACACCCGAGCCATACAGACACACTCGTTGATCGAACACATTTCTGCACGGCGTCCCCTTCAGATGATATTCGAACGGTTCGACATACCCTGTTCCGGACCAGACCGCCAACGTTCGAACGTGATCGGGACGCTCTTCGTGCCATTCGCCGACGAAGACATAGCGAACGCCCAGTGCTTCGGCCACATGCCGAACCAGCATGCGAATGACATCTTCGCCGGTTGCCCCCACCGTCCCTCTGACGATGATGCGAAGTGATTCGGCCTGTTTGCGCAACTTCACAGTTTCAGGATTGAGCCGATCCTGTGGGTCGCGCAGCACGTCCGTATGTTTTGCCAATTCACGAGAAAGGTCGGCTACTTGGCGGCGGAGACTCTCTAATTCAGCAAGCGAACCGGGATGACTCATGATGACATTCCTTGTCGCAGGGAGCGCACAGAACGACATCGTACAGACACATGCTGATGCCATCTATACGGCATCCGTGGGCACGTGTCAGATCCATCATGGCAACAATCGAAGAGAAAGCCGTTCTTCCCATTCACGTCACTGTCAGTGTCTTACGGTCGGCGACGTACATTCTAGGGCCGAATGGCCCAGACCCTGTGAAGAATATTGGGTCGGGCAACGAAAGATTTGGCGATAGGATAAATGGTGCCGAAGGCGGGACTTGAACCCGCACGGCTTTCGCCACACGCCCCTCAAACGTGCGTGTCTGCCATTCCACCACTTCGGCAACAAACGTGAGACATTCAGCATAGCATGTCGCTCTTCCATATTCTTCGTGGCAGCGGTCCACATGATCCACTTCGCCGACGATGAGCGACACCCGAGGGAGCTGCATTATAGAAGTAGGGCAAAATTCTTGTCAACGAAGAGACCCTCCGGTAAAATCGACCCGCTGCCCATTCTGAAGAGACAGCATATCCATCGAGAGATCCTCTGATATTCGCTATGACGTCCGTCACGCCATCTGCCACCCGTCGCCTCTCCGGCCCTGTTGCGGCGTTTTTTGACGTGGATAACACGATCCTGCCCGGACAGGCGAGTGAAGTCCGATTCTTTCGCTGGCTCTGGCGGCAAGGAATGGTCGGGTGGCCGGAAGTCCGCTCAAGCCTCTCCTGGCTGATGCGCCACTTACCGGCAACATCGCTGCATCCGCTCCGCGAACGCAAACTGTACCTGGCCGGAAAGCCCTCACGTGTCATTCAGCCGCTGGGCGAAGCGTTTTGCCGTGAGTTTTTGTGCCCGGTCGTTTCCCCGTCGGCCATGCGCGCGATCGAAGAACATCGACAATCAGGTCATGCGATCGTCTTTCTGACGGGCTCACTCGACTTTCTGATCGGCCCCATCGCACAATCGTTGCGAGTTGAGCGATGTTTCGCCGGACGACCTGAACAAATCAACGGAGTCTACACGGGCAATTTGATCCCGCCCCTTCCGTATGGGAAGGGCAAGCGGCAGCTTATTGAGCAATTGGCGCAGGACTTTTCGCTGGACCTCGCGCGCTGTTATGCCTATGGCGACAGTCCCGGCGATTTCGACCTTCTACGCAGGGTCGGCCACCCCACGGTGATCAATCCGATTCGAGGAATGGCCCACATGGCCAAGCGTCACAATTGGCCGATCCGACGATGGCAATGACACCTTGGAACCGAGTCGTCCGTCACATCGGCGATTCATTGGACAGACCGGACTGAAAACGTTCCTCTCCCTATGCAGGTCACGGAAATCTTTCACAGCATCCAAGGTGAATCGACATGGGCCGGACAGCCCTGCGTGTTCGTACGACTGACCGGCTGTCCGCTCCGCTGTTCGTGGTGCGATACGGACTATGCCTTTGGGGGCGGCGCCGAGCAGCCGATCGATGCCATCATCGACGCCGTTCGCTCATACGAGTGCCCGCTTGTGGAAGTGACCGGAGGGGAGCCGCTGGCCCAACCGGACTGTACGAGCCTGCTCTCTCGGCTCTGCGATGATCCGCTGACCGTCCTCCTCGAAACCAGCGGCGCCCTCGATACCGCAAATGTCGACCCACGTGTGCGGATCATTTTGGATATCAAGTGCCCAGGCAGCGGCATGACCGATCGCATGCATTGGCCGAATGTTGAACGGTTGCGGTCCTCTGACGAAGCCAAATTTGTCATCAAAGACCGTGGCGACTATGATTGGGCCAAAGCGACGGTCACACGGTTTGGAATCGACCGCCGATGCACGGTCTTGTTCAGCCCGGTGTTCGGCGCACTGGACCCTCGCCGTTTAGCCGAATGGGTGCTTGCCGACCGGCTGCCGGTACGGTATCAACTGCAATTGCACAAACTGATCTGGACGCCCGATATGAGAGGCGTATGATGACGCATCATCATTGATGCGTCATATGTCGTGCAGAAGACCGTTTGCTGAAGAGTGCCCTGTAGCGATTGGTGAACAGGGAGAAGGAGAACCGAATGAACATCATGCGCGTAGCCGTCAAAGCCGGACTCGTAACAACGGAACGAACCGAGGTCTTGGTCCTGTGTTATTGCGAAGATCAAGGTCCATGGGGGCAAGAGGCCGCCGCCCTCGACAAGGCGATGGGAGGAGCCCTCTCAGACCTGTTGAAGTCCAAAGAATTTGAAGGCAAGACGGCTGAAACGGTCTTGCTCCACACCCAACGAAAAATTCCCGCAACACGTGTGTTACTCGTCGGCTTGGGCAAACAGGCTTCCGTCGGGCTGGATACGATCCGTCAAGCGATGGGATATGCC